>NZ_JAHBDJ010000007.1:0-134432 GCF_019956375.1 Pseudomonas sp. GL-R-19
CAGCTTCTTGATGGTTTCCGGGGTTGCAGCAACCCGTGTTTCACCGGTCTGGGTTTCGAGAGGAACACCAATGTGCACGTCAAATCTCCTGCGTGATCTTGTTGAGTAAACCCAGGCACTACGGATGAATGGGGTGGCAAGGACGGCCGATCAGCACGATTGCGCCAAATCGGAACGATCAATCATTCGAACACTGGCAAAAGTCGATTCGTTTCGAGCCTGGTCGAGCGCTGTCAGCGGTCTGGTCGATGACTGCGGCGTAGTCGCGAGCGTTGCCGGTTTGCGACTCATTTCAGAGCCGGAACGCTCGTCGCTGGGTGGAACACCAAAGTACTCGCGATAGCATTTGGAAAAGTGGGGTGTGGACACGAAACCGCATACATACGCCAACTCAATGATCGACAATGATGTTTGCTTGAGCAGTTGTCGCGCTCGAACAAGACGTAACCTCATGTAGTAGCGTGACGGCGTACAGTGAAGGTATTTCTGAAATAGCCGCTCTAGCTGTCGACGTGACAGATCAACGTATTGCGCAAGGTTATCCAGGTCGAGCGGTTCCTCGAGGTTGGCCTCCATCAACGCAACGATCTCCTGCAGCTTGGGCTGGTGAGTTCCCAACACGTGCTTGAGCGGAACGCGCTGATGGTCCTGTTCGTTGCGGATGCGCTCGTAGACAAACATCTCAGAGATGGCAGCCGATAACTCACGACCATGATCGCGACCGATCAGGTGCAACATCATGTCCATAGGGGCCGTTCCGCCGGAGCTTGTGAAGCGGTTTCGGTCGAGGGTGAACAGACTCGAACTGACGCTGACTCGCGGAAAAGCTTCCTGCATGGCGGCCAGAAACTCCCAGTGCACACTGCACTCATAACCGTCGAGCAGCCCGGCTTTGGCCAGTGCCCAACTGCCCGTGCACACGCCTCCCAGCCGTCTGGATTGACGCGCCAGGGCTTGCAGCCAGGTAATGTGCTCGCGGGTAATCACGCTCTGGATTCCAACACCGCCGCACACGATTACAGTGTCCACCACCAATGGATTGCTCCACGAAGCATCCGGGGTGATCGGCACGCCATCACTGGCCCAGACAGGCTCACCACCGGGGCTGAACGTATGCCAGCGATACAGCTGTTGTCCCGACAACTGATTGGCCATGCGCAGGGGCTCTACGGCTGACGCCAGGGAAATCAACGTGAACTTGTCCAGTAGCAGAAAACCAACTGATTTTGTAGGGGTACTGTCGGACACGGTGGATTTCGATGACATCGGGGGTCATGCCCTCACAAAGAGCGATTACGGACTGAGACACAGGAGCTTGTAATACCCCCAGCCTTGGCGCGCGGGGGGTATCAGGTTCGGCGCAATTACCTCCCTGGGTTTATCCCACCGACGTCGCCCTTGCATCCCGCGCAGGCTGACGCGATGTCACCAGACCGATAAAGGAAATCGCCAGCGCCAGCCCAATGGTCGAGCTCACTTCGCTACGGTGTTCCGGGGTGATCATCATGACCGCCAACGCTGCGCAAATGAACGCGATCACCAGCCATGTGAGCCAAGGGAACAGCCACATGCGAAAGGCCAGTTCGACATTCTGCCGACGCAGCATCCGGCGCATACGCAGCTGCGACACCGCAATGGCCAGGTACACCAGCAAGGCAATCGCACCGGAGCTGGCCAGCAGGAAGTCAAACAGCCCGGCGGGCATGAAGTAGCTCCACACGGTGATCGCTGCGCCCAGCACGGTGCTGGCGATGACTGCTGCCCGCGGCACGCCCTCGGAGGAGGTCGCCTTCAGCGCCTTCGGCGCATCGCCACGACGGCCCAGCGAGTACAGCATGCGCGAGGCAATGTAGATCGAGGAGTTCATGCAGCTGGCCACGGCGATCAGTACTACTACGTCCACCATGAACTTGGCGTGGGGAATGTTCATGATTTCCAGGGCCCGCTGATAAGAACCTACCGAGGCCAACAGCGGATCGTTCCAGGGCACCACGGAGATGACCACGAAAATCGACAACAGGTAGAACACGCCGATGCGCCAAATCACCGAACGCGTGGCCTTGGCAATGTTCTGCGACGGGTTGTCGGATTCGGCGGCGGCGATGGTGACTGCCTCGGTGCCGATGAAGCTGAACATGATGGTGATGAAGGCGCCGACTACCGCCGACAGGCCGTTGGGGGCGAACCCGCCGTGTTCGGCCATCAGTCCGCTCAATCCGCTGACTTCCCGATCGGGCACCCAACCCATCAGCACGGCAAAACCCACGCCGATGAAACCGATGATCGCCACCACCTTGGCCATGGCGAACCAGAATTCGAATTCGCCGTACTTGGAGACACTGAACAGATTGGTGATCACCAACGCAATGATCGACACCAGGGCGAACAGCCAGGCATCGATCTGGGGAAACCACTGGTTCAACACATGGCCGGCGGCCAGTGCTTCAATAGGGATCACCAGCACCCAGAACCACCAGTACAGCCAACCGATGGTGAAGCCTGCCCAACGACCTATTGCCTGGTCGGCATAGGTGGAGAACGAGCCGGTGTCCGGGTTGGCCACCGCCATTTCACCGAGCATGCGCATGACCAGAACGACGAGCAAGCCTGAGAATAGATAGGCCAGGAGGACCGCTGGGCCAGCCGCTGCAATGGCATGTCCTGAGCCAACGAACAAACCGGCGCCGATGATACCGGCGATTGACAGCATGGTGACGTGACGAGGCTTGAAGCCCTGCGCCAATTGGCCACTCGAATCCTTGGAGTTCGGGCTAATCATTGTTTTTTTTTTCTCTACTGATCGACATTTAAGCGAATTGATAGGGGCAACAGATCATCATCATTGTTGCCTGCCGGGCTTCCTGAAGGAGGCACCCTTCAAACGCTGCAGTTCTTATCAAACCCATCATCGCGATGTGGTTATCTCGATAAAAAGATGCGCCACCTTACCCGGCTTGTCCGATTATTCAATTACCTGATCACGCCACCTCCGTGTCTGATATCGACACACGAATACATTGTGTTCACGGTTAAAACCAGTCAGTCACTAAGTGGCCAAAGGCAATCATCTCCGGTTCGTTGAGAGTTCCTTTAATAAAGTAGCGTCGATCCTGGTGTTGGCGCCGATGCCGAATATACCCAGTTGCCGAGATGTCACCGACCCAGTCTGATTCCTCACAAACCGTTGCCTGTGCTGGAATTGAGCTGATTTAGAGGTGGGTCGGTCTTGCGTCGGCACGTGGTTCAATTCGGCATCGGCGTCAACAAGGGCGTTTATTTCCACCAATACTCGATCTGAACCCCTACGTTGGAGCCTTGCAAGTCTGTACCAAACGCACCGGTATCAGACAGAGCCGATCCCGGAGATTGCAAGCTGGCGGCGCGTTGCGCAGCCTTGTTCCAGGTAGCGTAGGTGTAATACAGACGAAATTCCGGCCTGTCCCAGAATCCCGGGCCGTTCGGTGACCAAGTCGGCGCGATAGTGTACTTAGTGAGTTTTCGGGTACCGTCTGCGGCTTCAACCTGGTCGCGCCCAACCTCGGTGATCAGCTTGAACTGATCCGTGAACGCATAAATTGGCCGAACACCAATGGATAACCAGTTCTGATCATCCCCTCCAGGGCGAGTGTCTTTTTGATAGACCAGTTCAACTTGACCACTGAAAGCATGAGTCAATTGCCAATCGAAAAACTCCACGAGCCGCCAGCTCTTGTTGCTCTCATCCAGCGTGGTATCACCGGTATAGCCCAATGCGGTGCCCGGCCCTCGGCCGTATTGAACAGCGAACTTGTTGACTCCGCCCAGAAACGCGACCTGCTTGTGCTGGGCAACCACCGACCAGCCCTGATGAGCATCCTCACGGCTCGGCTTGTCCAGATAACTGACGCCCAGCTGAACTTCGCCACCGGGATTTGTGTTGAATCCGCTGACGGTCACATCATGCCGGGTAACAAAATCCTTTTGGAAGACGTTGTCCTTGCGTGACAGCACGTAGCTGTATTTCAGATCCCCCAATGCGACCTGGTCGAACCCAAAGCCCGTTGAGCTTTGGTTCCAGTAGAAGTAGTCGGAAATATTGATGTCGTTTCGGTTGTAGTAACGACGGCCCGCCCAGAAAGAACCGCCATTCAATGCCGGCAACTTGCTCCACTCTGCGTAGAGCTGACTCATCCGCGTATAGCCGTGCTCTCCGTCAAATTTGGGGCTATGGCCATACTCGTTGTTAAACTGTGCCATGCCTTCAACGCTAAGCATTGAGCCGTCGTCCAGTGAAAGCAGATCCTGGCGCAAATCCAGCTCCATATACTGCTCACATTCGTTGCCAAGGCGATATTTGGACTGCGCGCCCGGTAGCTGAAAACACGACTGTGTCCCTCCTTGAGTCGAATTTCCTACCCCGGTTCTGTAGTAACCACTGAACTCTGTTGAATACGCATCAATGGGCAGAAAACCGGCAGCAAGAGACGCACCCAGAACTGCGCTGAGAGTTTTAACGTTCATTCATGACACCTTTTGTTTTTTATATTTATTGGACAAGGTCAATAACGCGAGCTAGCACGCTAGCTCCACACACAAGTTCCCGAACGGGAAATAAGTTAAATCGAATAGAGAACGCACCGTATCGCCTGAGCCAAAGCATGAGAAAAATCCATGCAGTGCCAGGCGGAGTGACGAGGGTAAGCAAGCGATTACTTAACCAATGAGTGAGTTAGCCCTCCTTAAGTTTTAGCCTTTGGAATGTATTTTCAGGCCACGCACTTGGAAGCCCAAACTACCTTAACCACGATGACGTCCTCGGAAGAAATCTATAAGGCCTTGCGTCGAGGAATCATCTGCCGGTTCCGCGTCATAGCGAGTCAGAAGGTTGTAGACGCTGTTGCCTAACTCCTTGCCCAGCTCCACGCCCCATTGATCAAACGAATTGACTCCCCAAATGACACCCTGGACAAAGACCTTGTGTTCATAAAGGGCGATCAGCGCCCCAAGGCTATGTGGATTGATGATCTCAAGAGCAACGGTATTGCTTGGCCGGTTGCCGGGGATCACCTTATGCGGCGCCAGTCGTTCGATCTCACTGGATGAAAGGCCTTTGGCTTTTAGCTCTGCCTCAGCTTCAGCGCGGTTTTTGCCTCGCATCAGCGCTTGGCTTTGAGACAAGCAATTGGCGTACAGCCATTCCTGATGGTCAGCCACTGGGTTGTGGCTGACCACAGGCACAATGAAGTCAGCTGGAATTAGAGGCGTCCCTTGATGCAACAACTGGTGGTAAGCGTGCTGTCCGTTACATCCCACGCCACCCCAGATTACCGGGCCAGTGGTGTAGGAAACTGACGTGCCGTCATGACGAACACTTTTGCCATTGGACTCCATGTCCATTTGCTGCAGATGTTTCACGAAGTTGCGCAGATTATGGTCGTAGGGCAAGAACGCATAGCTTTGCGCACCCCAAAAGTTGTGATACCAAACGCCAAGTACCGCTAAAAGAACGGGAAGGTTCTGTTCCAATGGTTCATTCAGAAAATGTTGATCCATAGCGTACGCGCCGGACAGCAGTTCCTTAAAGTTGGCGATGCCAATGGCCAGAGCAATCGGCAGGCCAATTGCCGACCATAGTGAGTAACGGCCACCGACCCAGTCCCACATAGGAAAAATGTTTGCTTCACGGATGCCGAAATCCAGCGCGGCTTGACGATTACTCGTCACCGCAATGAAGTGGCGATATAGCTTCTCTTCCGTCCCGCCCTTGGCCAGGTACCAGCTTCTACAAGCTTGCGCGTTCTTCAACGTTTCAAGGGTACCGAAGGTTTTGCTGGAGATGATGAACAGCGTTGTTTCTACGTTCAGATCGGCAGTAACCTCTCGGAACTCATTGCCGTCGATGTTAGCCAGGTAATGGCACCGCACCCCATGCCGAGCGAAAGGCGCGAGTGCTTCAGAGACAAGCTCCGGGCCCAGAAATGAGCCACCAATACCAATGTTTACGACATCAGTGATGACCTTATCGTTGTAACCACGCCAAAGATGACTATGGATACGACTCACAACGTCAGTCATCTGCGCCAGAGCACCATGCACATCGCGCATCAAGTTGCGGCCATCGACCATCAAGGGTTCCCCCACTGGTCGCCGCAGTGCGGTATGCAGCACAGGACGCCCCTCGGAACAGTTGATTTTTTCTCCACTGAACATGGCATGCGCGGCCTGTTCCACGCCAGCCTCGCGAGCAAGGTTTACAAGCAATGAACGCGTCTCGTGAGTGATCAGGTTTTTGGAGTAATCCAGAAACAGCCCGCAGCCCGCCAAGGAAAAGTCTTGAAAGCGTTTACTGTCATCTCGAAAGGCATCGCGCATACTGAAGTTGTCCATGCTCTCACGGTGTTCGAGCAACTTGCGCCATGCCGGCAACGCCGTCACATCACTCGTTTTGTTGTAGTTATTCATGCCCAGTCCCTCTTTGCCAATACGGCCTGCGCCGTCTGAACCAACGATTCTAATGTGGAGGTTTTTTGCTTTCGCGAACGCACAAGTACCCAGCAGCGATACGCGCTACAGTTTTAGTGACTACCCTTTATCGGACTGCGTCCACCAGATCGGCGCGCCCATGCAAACATGCACGACAAATAAAAACGAGCTACTGATCGTTCAGTTTAAAAGTTACTCAGGCGGCTGGACTTGGAAAAACAATTGCAATAATTCACGTCCGCAACCGCCAGATCATCAGGATAAATGCCTGAGTACTATTATTTGGGAAAGCCGCAAGAGTCTCGCTGAATTAAAGAGGGTTTCAATCGAAGCGTCTGGCGTCGTCCTTCCGGTTGCTTGATACGCTTCAATAGAAGCTTCACCGCCTGTGCTCCAAGTTCCTCGAGAGGTTGCGCCATAACGGTCAGTCGGGGGCTAAAAGCATCCGCCCAATCGAAATCGTCAAAGCCGACCAGCGCGATGTCCTTCGGCACTTCAAGCCCTGCTGCACGCAGGGCCTGCATAGCACCAATGGTCATCAGGTTGTTGGCAGTCATGATGGCGGTCGGCGGCTGCTCCAGCGCCAATAAACGGCGAGTCGCTTCCATGGCCGGCGCAATCGCCGATTCACCACAGCAAACCAATTGCTCATCGTAGGCAATGCCTGCGTCAGCCAAGGCCGCACGGTAACCGTCAATTCGTTCAAGAGAAGATGACTGGGTCAATCGTCCGGAGACCATCCCGATACGCCGATGTCCAAGTTTAATCAAGTGTGCAATCAACTCTTGAGAGGATTGCTTATTCTCTACCCCCACCTGATCGAAAGACGTCGACAGAAGTCGGTCGATGAGAACCGTGGGTATTTTGTTGGCCTTTAAGTAATTAAATACTCTATTTTCTGGATCATATTCCGAGGCCAGTACAATGCCGTCAACCCGTCTTTCATGCAGCGCTTTGATCGCTTTAAGCTCTTGTTCAGGATCTTTTTGCGTATTGACCAGAATCATCATCAAGCCGCTTTTCGCACAGGCCGCTTCGATGGCACGTACTGTTTCACTGAAGTAATAGTTCGACAGAGTAGCAATCGCTACCCCTATAGCACCTGAAGAGGAGCGTGCCAGAGACCGAGCGAGCGAGTTTCGAATATAGCCCACGGACTCTACAGCCTGATTCACGCTACGAACGGTGTCCGGATGTACTTTGCGAGTACCGTTGAGTACATGGGATACCGTAGACATTGATACGTTTGCGGCCCGCGCGACATCACTCATCTTTGCGCCCACTGTGTACCACTCCTTTCTCACGTGAATTCATGGATAGCGCCGGGACCATGCCCGGCAGTAAGCCATTGTAAAGCTCACGACGAGAAAATGTGTCGCAAGCTCCAGGAATCGGTGCAAGGACAGGCGCGCAATATCGAGGAAGACCCAGCGAGGTGCGCTGCGCACCGATAGCGGGTGAGGCGAGACGATGGAATCCGCTATGCAGCATAGCCGGGCACTCCTTTTTTATTATTTTTACGACCACGTAGCGGACCGTTAACGGGACGCAGGGACGCTGTCGAAAAAAGCATAGCCGACACGAAAGCGCTTGCGCAAGCGCTTTCCTAAGTCTTTCAATTTCCCTCCCGAGCAAAGGAAAGCGCTTGCGCAAGCGCTTTCCTTTGCACTATGTTTGTCGAACAAGAACACCGATGAGAGGTTTCACTGCTTCTCAAATCGGCAGATAAGGAGTCAACCGCTATGCTCAGTACTGGATCTGAAAGTCCTCCTCCTGCTCTATTGGAAATGCGTTCCATCTCCAAGTCATTCAATGGCGTACGCGTGTTGCATGACATCGACCTTAGTATTTTTCCCGGACAAATCCACGCGCTAATGGGCGAAAACGGCGCCGGAAAATCCACTCTGATGAAAATCCTGTCGGGAGCCTATATAGCCGACAGTGGCACTATCCGAATCGATGGATGTGATATTCGAAACTATGGCCTGAACGATGCGAAGTGCCATGGCATTTCAGTTATCTATCAAGAGCTCAGCTTGTGCGCGAATATGAGCGTGGTCGAGAACATCTACCTGGGTAGAGAAATTCGTCGATGTGGGGTTGTAAACCACAAGGCAATGACCGAAGGCGCGCAGGTTGTACTAAAGCGACTTGGCGTCACATTTGATCCACACGCGCTGGTCGGTACATTGTCGATCGCCGACCAACAACTTGTTGAAATCGCCCGTGCAATTCATGCCGATACGCGAATCCTGGTGATGGATGAGCCTACAACGCCGCTGTCTTCAAAAGAGACGGAGAGTCTATTTGCGTTGATTCGCCAGTTACGTGATGACGGTGTCGCAATCATCTATATCAGCCATCGAATGGCTGAAATATACGCCCTGTCCGATTTCGTTTCGGTGCTCCGGGACGGTCGTTACGTGGGTTCGCTGGACCGTGGCACGCTATCGGCTGAAACCCTGGTCCGGATGATGGTGGGTCGCGATGTTTCCGGTTTCTATGCCCATGAGCGTGCTACGTGTTCTTACGAGCAACCGGTACTACGTGTCCGCCACCTTACTGATGGTTTAAAAATTCGAGATTGCAGTTTCGATCTGTATGCCGGCGAAATTCTCGGAATTGCAGGGCTGGTGGGCTCAGGGAGAACAGAACTTGCCCGATTAATTGCAGGTGTCGATGCATACTCGGGCGGACACATTGAACTGGACGGCGAAGTTGTAGCCATACGCTCCCCTCGCGATGCAGGCAATGCAGGTATCGCCTATCTGACAGAAGACCGTAAAGCCTTGGGCCTCTTTCTCGATATGAGTGTCCACGACAATATCAATGTTTGTGTATTGGGAAATGATGCTTCACTGACGGGTTTTGTGGACCGGACGGCTGGAACCGGACGCACCGAACAAGCCATTCAGGCACTCAATATCAAAGCATCTCCAGAGATCAATGTCGGCGCGCTGTCTGGAGGCAACCAACAAAAGGTTTTGCTGGCTCGTCTGCTTGAGATGAAGCCCAAAGTGCTGTTTCTGGACGAACCCACCTCGGGTGTCGATATTGGAGCCAAAACAGAGATATATAAAATAATCAATGCATTGGCCGCCTCCGGCGTTTGTGTCGTGATGATTTCAAGTGAACTGCCAGAGATTGTTGGAATCGCTGACCGTGTATTGGTCATGTGTGAAGGGAAACTTGTCGCCGAACTCGGTGGCCGCAGCGGTGTTGATATCACACCCGAAACCATTATCGCGTTTGCCACAGGCAGCGACAGCTTGACTCTAGCCAACGGAGACTTAGTTCAATGACTTCCCCACTGCAACGCAAAGCAGCAAGTGACTTCATCACACCCAATGCGCGGAACATTGCCGGACCTGGCGCACAGGAAAAAATGCGCCAACTGATGAGGGTAGCGGGCATGCTCCCCGTATTGTTGCTCCTGTGTGTGGGCTTCAGCCTGATGAGCGACAACTTCTTCTCGGCGCAGAACTTCTCGATCATCAGCCAACAAGCCTCTATCAATGTGGTATTGGCATCCGGCCTGACTTTCGTGATTTTGACCGGGGGCATCGACCTTTCCGTGGGTTCGATCCTGGCTGTTTCCGCGGTAGTGGCGCTGTTGATATCGCAAGTTCCCGGATTGTCCTCTCTGGCCATCCCTGCGGGGCTTGGAATCGGCCTGTTGCTCGGGCTCGTCAATGGCGTATTGGTCGCTTTTGGCAAGCTGCCTGCGTTTATCGTCACACTGGGCGGATTGACGGCGATGCGTGGGATCGCACGCCTCATCGGCGAAGACAAAACGGTGTTCAACCCCGACTTGTCATTTGCCTTCATTGGCAACGATACGTTGTTCGGGGTGCCATGGCTGGTTGTCATCGCGCTGGTAGTGGTGACTCTTTCGTGGCTCATTCTTCGTCGGACGGTTTTAGGCGTACAGATTTACGCAGTGGGTGGCAATCCTGAGGCCGCGCGGTTATCGGGAATCAAGGTCTGGAAAGTCCTGCTCTTCGTTTACGCCATATCCGGTTTGCTGGCAGGTGTGGGGGCCATCATGACTTCCGCTCGTTTGATGGCGGCCAACGGTCTGCAAATGGGCCAGTCCTATGAACTCGACGCTATCGCCGCCGTCATCCTGGGTGGCACACGTTTCACCGGCGGCGTCGGCACCATCGTCGGTACGCTGATTGGCGCCCTGATCATCGCGACACTTTCCAACGGTCTGATATTGCTGGGCGTTTCGGATATCTGGCAATACATCATCAAGGGTGTCGTCATCATCGGGGCGGTAGCACTCGATCGTTTTCGGCAGACCGGCGCACGAACCTGAACGCTATAAAACTCCTCTAATACTCCAACAATAAGAGACTGTGCTCATGAAAAAAACAATATTGGCCGCTGCTTGTGCACTCCTGGCATTTAATACCGCTCAAGCGCAAGAGTTGAAATCCGTCGGGATAACCGTTGGCTCGCTGGGAAATCCGTATTTCGTAGCGATGGTAAATGGCGCCAAAGCGCAGGCATTGCAGATCAACCCCGCCGCAAAGTTCACCTCAGTCTCGGCCGACTACGATCTAAACAAGCAGTTCACCCAGATCGATAACTTCATTTCGTCGGGCGTAAACCTGATTCTTGTCAATGCCGTCGACCCTGTAGCGATTGCACCTGCGATTGCCAAAGCCAGAAAGGCCGGCATAGTGGTTGTGGGGGTTGATGTCATGGTGCAGGGTGCCAACGCCACGGTACAGACAGATAACGTTGAAGCCGGCAAGATAGTCTGTCAGTACATTGCCGAGCAGCTGGGTGGCAAGGGTAACGTTATTATCCAGAATGGTACGCAGACTTCAGCAGTCCTGGATCGCGTCAATGGTTGTAAGAGTGTTTTCGCACAGGCCCCCGATATCAAGGTACTGTCCGATAATCAGGATGCCAAAGGCTCGCGCGAAGGTGGCTACAGCGTGATGCAAGGCGACCTGACTCGCTTTGCAAAAATCGACGCGGTGTTCGCTATCAATGATCCCCAAGCCATAGGTGCAGACCTGGCAGCAAAACAACTCAAGCGCAAAGGCATCATTATCGCATCGGTGGATGGGGCTCCCGATATAGAAACAGCACTCAAAAGCGATACACAGATCCAGGCTTCTGCCTCTCAGTCCCCTTGGGGCCAGGCACAACAGGCCGTAACGATGGGTAACGACCTGCTGAATGGCAAATCCCTGGAGAGCACAACGGTACTGCTTCAACCCTCACTTGTAACCCGAACCAATGTTATGGAATACAAAGGTTGGCAAGCTGGCCAATGACTAATAGGCGGTTCAGTCAGAGGGCATAGGCATATCCAGCCACATCTGGAATGCGGGTAATGGCTGCTGCGAGGTGCTCGCAGTAGCCGAACAGCCTGAATTTAATAATCTTTCGATGGCCCTGGCATGTTTTCCAACGCAAACACAATAGTAAGCATAGAGCTACTTGACTACGTCAAGGCTCTGCCTGGTAATCGAATTGTCGTTGCGCTAGCGGGGCCACCTGGTGCCGGTAAGTCCACCGTCTCGGAGGCCTTGGTAGAGGCCCTTAATAGTATCAAGCCGGGGAGTGCAGCGGTCATCCCCGGGGATGGCTTTCATTACGATGACGCGGTTCTTGGATCCTTGAACCTTTTAGACCGTAAGGGCTCCCCCGATACATTCGATGTGGGTGGCTTCAGGAGTCTGCTGCTGCGGCTTCGTGCGAACAACGAACCAACGGTTGCCGTTCCAGTATTCGATCGTAACCTGGAGATATCCCGTGCCGCAGGACGATTGGTTTCCTCTGACGTGAAATATCTCATCGTAGAAGGAAACTACCTTCTATTGAATCTTGCCCCATGGTCGTCCTTAAGGGACTGTTTTGACACCACCATTATGCTGCAGGTTGACCGTAAAACCCTGGAGACGCGACTGCTTGATCGATGGCGATCATTTGGGTTCGATGAGTCTACTGCCTATGAAAAAGTTCATTGCAACGACCTTCCGAATGCCGAATTTGTGATTTCGGCCAGCAGTAGAGCTGACTTCACGATCACAGATGAAGAACCTGCTTCTTCTCCTTGAGCGAGAGTGTCGCAGCCAGCGTGGCTGCCTATCAACAACCTGTAGCGAACCATTAAAGAGCAAACGACTATGTATCTGGTATGTGGCGAAGCGCTGTTCGATTTTTTTAGTGAAAACGACCCCGGAGCTCAAGCTTCAAAAATAAACTACAAGGCCATTACCGGCGGTTCACCATTCAACGTCGCCGTCGGGCTGCGGCGCCTGGGTATCGACGCGGCGCTGTTTGCCGGGTTGTCCACCGACTACCTGGGCCGGCGTTTACAGCAAGTATTGCAGGACGAGGGCGTGGGTTTGGATTTCCTTCAGGACTTCGACGCACCGACCACCCTTGCCATGGTCGCCGTTGGTGCCGATGGCTCGCCGCATTACAGCTTTCGCGGCGAAGGCTGCGCTGATCGTCAGCTGTTGCCGGGGCATTTGCCTGAGTTGGGCGCTGAGGTGCGAGGGCTGCATATCGGCTCGTTCTCGTTGGTGGTGCAGCCGATTGCCGATACCCTATTGGCTCTGGTCCGCCGGGAAAGTGGCAAACGCCTGATCAGCCTCGACCCCAACGTGCGACTCAACCCAGAGCCGAATATCGAATTGTGGCGCGAACGTATCGGCGCTCTGGTCGAACATGCCGATCTGATCAAGGTCAGTGACGAAGACCTGAACCTACTCTACCCCGAGCGTGATCCGCAGAGCGTGATCGAGGGCTGGCTGGAGCACCGCTGCCAACTGGTATTCCTCACCCGTGGCGGTCAGGGCGCGACAGTTTTCAGCCGCCGTCATGGCACTTGGTCGGTGCCGGCCCGAGCCGTGGTGATGGTCGATACCGTAGGCGCCGGCGACACCTTCCAGGCGGCATTGATTGCTTGGCTGACTGAGCAGCAACTGGATTCGGTGGAGGGCTTGCAACGCTTGAGCCGTGAACAGATCGACGCAATGCTCGACTTTGCCGTCAGCGCCGCGGCCCTGACCTGCGGTAAAAACGGGCCGGACTTACCTTTTCGGCATCAGTTGCATTGATATCTGGTCAGGATTGTTTCGTCGGCACTGCACTCTAGCCTGATCGCGCCGCCTCCGTGCCGGATATCAACACGGGAAAACTTTGCACTCGCCGTTGATGCCGGGGTTTTGGCAGTCGCGCGCGATCAAGGAAAAACTCACGTCATCGGTGTATCGAATTTCGATGGCGCTCAACTCAAGCAGGCGGTGAACGAGATCGTTTCGCTCCAGCTGCCGCACTGCGCCTTGTGGTGAAAGGTTGCAATCGACCTGGCTCCACGCAATCACAGCCATTAAAAAAAGCGGCCCTTTGGCACCGATAACATCGTTTCTCGGCGGCGCTGCTTTTCACTATATTGGCCGCCAGATCCGGTGAGTGACTCAACATTCGCCACCCTCAGTGCGAGTAGTCTTTATGAATAAAAAACCAGACAACGCAGGGTTTGTTAATGCAGGTGCGGGAACCCGTGCCGTGTGGGGCGGGGAGCAGGTCAGGCATCCCTACAACGCCACTCAAACACCCATCGTGGTCAGTGCCGCCTATGGTTATGACGACATCGATGTCTGGTACGACGTTGCGTTGGGCAAGACGCCTGGTTTTATTTACAGCCGCATGAGCAACCCGACAGTCGAGACCCTCGAGGCAAAGATTCGCGAGTTGGAACTGGCCGAATCAGCCGTGGCTTTCAGCAGCGGGATGGCGGCGATCAGCAGCGTGCTTTACACCTTCCTGGCCCACGGCGATCGAGTGGTCTCGACCAGGGACAGCTATGGCGGCACCAACAAGATATTCGAAGAGTTCCTGCCACGCACCGGTGTGAACGTGACGTTGTGCGAGACGTTCGATCACGAAGAAATCGAACGCGAAATCGCCAAAGGTTGCCAATTGGTGTATCTGGAAACACCAACCAACCCGACGCTGAAAATACTCGATATCGAGCGTCTGGTGGCTGCGGCCAAGCGTGTCGGTGCCATTGTGGTGGCGGATAACACCTTCGCCACGCCATTGAATCAGAACCCGCTGGCGCTGGGTGTGGACGTGGTCATTCACAGTGCCACCAAGTTTCTCAGCGGCCACGGCGACGTGCTTGGCGGCCTGGTGTGCGGTAGTGAATCACTGATGGCCAAGGTGCGTCATTACCGGGAAATCAACGGAGCGACGCTCGACCCGTTCTCCGCCTACATGATCATTCGCGGCATGAAAACATTGGTGCTGCGCATGCGTCAGCAGCAACGCAGTGCCCGTGCACTGGCCGAGTACCTCTGCGTCGAACCCTTGGTGGAGTCGGTCAATTATCCCGGTTTGCCCGGCCATCCGAATCATGCCGTCGCATGCGCGCAAATGTCCGGCTTCGGTGCCATCGTCAGCTTTGTCGTGGCCGGCGGCATGGACACGGTCAAGGTGCTCTTGCCACGACTGCGATTCGCCCACTGCGCGGGCAATCTCGGTGCGGTGGAAACCATCTACGGTCCGGCCCGCACCACCAGCCATGTCGAGAACACGCTGGAGGAACGCCTGGCCCTGGGTATTTCAGAGGGGCTGGTGCGGATCTCTGTCGGCATTGAAGACACCGACGATCTGCTCGACGACCTGAAACAGGCGTTCGCTTTTGTCAGGGGCGCGGGCAACGAACCCGCGCAATCAAATACGCAGCTTTCAATCAATGAAAGTTGCACCGAAGTTGCAAATTGAAGCGTTAGCGTTAAACCTCACTGCAAGGATGTGAGTGGGGCGTTCATGAAGTGGAATAATAATAAAACTTAGTGGCGATCTGTTTTTTCTCTGCCCCGTCAGTCATCGCAGACGTTAATTCGCGCCCTAACAACTTTCATGAGAGCAATCATGTCCATAAAAGAACAACAACTTCATTCGCGTTCCGGTTTTAAACAGGAAATGCAAACACGGCATATTGTCATGTTGGCATTAGGCGGGGTCATCGGTACCGGACTGTTTCTCACGTCCGGGTACACGGTTAACCAGGCCGGTCCCTTGGGGGCGGTGATCGCTTACATCATCGGCGCGCTCATGGTTTACATGGTGATGATGTGCCTGGGCGAACTGGCGGTACAGATGCCGGAAACCGGTTCATTCAGTACGTATGCCACTCGCTTTCTGGGGCCTGGTACCGGGTATACCGTCGCCTGGCTGTATTGGCTGACCTGGACGGTGGCCATCGGTTCTGAATTCACCGCCGCCGGTATCTTGATGGTGCGTTGGTTCCCGGATACACCGGTATGGATCTGGAGTGCGTTGTTTGCAGGTCTGGTGTTCCTGACCAATGTGATTTCGGTGCGCTTGTTCGCTGAGACCGAGTTCTGGTTGTCTCTGGTTAAAGTGGTGACCGTCATCGTGTTTTTGATGATCGGCGGTGGCGCGATTCTCGGTCTGCTGCACATCGATCAGAGCCACAGTATCGGGTTGAGCAACTTCACTCGCGAAGGACTTTTTCCTACCGGCGTCATGCCGATAGCCATGACGTTATTGGCGGTGTCTTTTGCGTTCTCCGGCACTGAGTTGATCGGCATTGCCGCCGGGGAAACCAAGGACCCGCAGCGCAACGTGCCGCGTGCCATTCGCACGACGGTGCTGCGCCTGGCGATCTTTTTCGTGGGGACCATTTTTGTCCTGGCGACACTATTGCCTCGAGAGCAGGCCGGCCTGGTAGAGAGTCCATTCGTGACTGTGTTCACCTACATCGGGATTCCCTATTCGGCAGACATCATGAACTTCGTGATCATCAGTGCCTTGCTGTCGGCCGCCAACTCCGGTTTGTATGCCGCGTCACGGATGATCTGGACGCTCAGTGACCAGGGTCACCTGCCCAAGCGATTCTCGGCACTGACGCGTATGGGCACGCCGCTCAACGCGATCATCATCAGCATGGCGGGTGGGGCTGCCTCGTTGCTCAGCAGCGTGTTTGCCGCCGACACCATCTATCTGGCGCTGGTGTCGATCTCCGGATTGGCGGTGGTGGTGGTCTGGATGAGCATCGCTGCGAGCCAGATTGCGTTCCGCCGTCACTATGTGGCCAACGGCGGTGATATCCGCGACTTGAAATTCCGTGTCCGGGGTTATCCATGGGTGCCGTTGGGGGCGCTGGTCTGCTGCAGTCTGGCGTGCGTCGGGATTGCGTTCGATCCGGAGCAGCGAGTGGCGTTGTACTTCGGTTTGCCCTTCATCGCCTGGTGCTATTTCGTGTATTACATTACCCGCAAAAGCCGCGAGCGACGCTTGTCGGTTGCCCCCTTGGCACAACCGTCCGACGCGTTCTAGTCAGCGTCGACGGGATGGGCAAGCGTGCTCGGTGGAGGGGGCGTCCAAGAGGTTCAAGCCATGAAGCAAAAGACGCTACCCCCATTGAACTGGCTGCGGGCATTCGAGGTGTCTGCCCGCTGTTTGAACTTCACCCATGCCGCGCAAGAGCTGTTTTTGACCCAGGGCGCGGTCAGTCAGCAGATCCGCCAACTGGAAAGCCATCTTGGAGTGGCACTGTTCAAGCGCTTGCCCCGTGGCTTGGGACTGACCGAGGAAGGCCAGGCTTATCTGCCGGTGGTGCAGGACGCGATCACGCGACTGGCAGTGGGGACCAACGAGATTTTTGGCCAGCATAAACGTCGGCCGATCAAGGTGCGTGGCAGCCTGGCGTTCTTCGTGCATTGGCTGGCACCCAAGCTGGCGGGGTTTAGCCAGGCGCATCCGCATGTCGATATCCGCTACATCAGCAATATCTGGGTCAAGGAACTGGACGGGGAGGATGACATGGAGATTCGCTGGGGCCACGGTCAATGGCCCGGCCTGGTGTCGCAACGCCTGACCTGGGACACGTTGTTCCCGGTCTGCTCGCCGGACCTGATGGCGAAGTCACCGCTGACGGTCCCGGCGGACGTGTCGCACCATCCGCTGTTGCATGTCCTGGGTTATGAAGAGGGTTGGGGTTACTGGTTGAACATGGTCGGTGCGGACACCGTCGACTCCTCGACCGGCATGCAGTTCGACACATTGATCTCCACGTTGCGCATGGCCGAGTTAGGGCAGGGGATCGCCCTGGCGCGGTCCTCGATGGTGGAGGAAATGCTTCAGGATGGACGATTGGTCGAACCCTTTACCCAGCGTATCGAAGCCAGCGAGTCTTTTTACCTTGTGCGCGGTTCCGGGGCCGAGCAACACCCCGACGCGGTGATGTTTTCCACCTGGCTGGTCGAGCAGGCACATCGTTTCAAATGAATGGCCGGAGCCAACCATGCGTTATGTGAGTACCCGAAATTCGGCCGTGCAGGTCGACTTCGAACAGGTCGTATTGTCTGGCATTGCCGAGGACGGTGGGCTGTTCGTACCGCTTGAACTGCCGCTGTTTGAAGCGCAGGACATCGCCAACTGGTCGACCTTGCCCTATGACGAACTGGCCTACAGAGTGATCAGCCCGTTCGTGGGGGAGGCGATCCCCGAGGCAGACCTCAAGCGCCTGCTCAAAGAGGCGGGCAGTCAATTCCGCCATCGTTCCCTGGCGCCTTTGCATCAGGTCGATCGTAACGAGTGGGTGCTGGAACTGTTCCACGGGCCGACTCGCTCCTCGAAGGATTTTGCCGCGCAGTTGCAGGCGCGGCTGGTGCCGTATTTTCTGCGCAAGCGCGGGCGTCGCGGGGTGGTGATCGGTGCCACCAACGGCGATACGGGGCTGGCGGCCATCGAGGCGTTCAAGCACTGCGAGGACACCTGCGTGGTGGTGTTTTACCCAGAGAAGGGCGTACCCCTGGACCAACTCCAGCATCTGCAAGCAGCGGCGCACCCAAGGGTTCATCAGTTTGCAGTGAATGGCAGCTTCGACGAGTGCCAGACCATCGTCACCCGGCTGTTCCGAGAATGGCCCAATACGCAGCACGAGGCGATCAGTTTCAACTCGAGTAACTGGGTCAGTGTGTTGGCGCAACTGGTGTTTTACTTCCACGCGGTGTTGCAACTGGGGGGTGGTCAACGTCCGATCGGTTTCAGTGTGCCGGCGGCGAGTTTTGCCGAGGTGTATGCCGGCTACATCGCGCAAAAAATGGGCCTGCCGATCACCCAGATGATTGTTGCGACCAACCAGAACGACGCGTTGCATCAGCTGTTTCAGAAGAACCACTACAGCAGGTCACGCGCCAACAAGACGCTTTCGCCTGCCATGGACCTGTCGATCTTTTCCAATCTGGAACGCTTCCTTTGGGAGCTCTACGGGCATGACGACCAGGCGGTGTGTGCACTGATGGAGGGGTTCGAGTCCAGCGGCGAGATGGTCATCGCCAACGAGTTCTGGTTGCAGGCGCGGATGATCATCGACTCCTACGCGGTCAGTGATGAGCAGACGCTGACGGAAATCACCTCGCTGTATCGCGACACGGGATACGTCATCGACCCGCATACAGCCACCGGCGTGCTGGCCGCCCGGTTGTATCGGCGAAGCCTGGTGGCGCCAATGGTGACCCTGGGGGAAATCTCACCGGTCAAGTCGGCGGCACTGCTTGGCGAGTTGGGCATCAGTGTGGCGGGGCTGCATCCTGAGGTCGCGACGCAAGGACCGGCGCAGGTTTACCGGATTCAACCGGACGACCTCGATACCATCCATGAGCTGCTCGACGCGCTGTGAAGGCGCGGCAACAGGAGGCCAAGTGAAGCGAATTCTGGACCCTCTCGATGAACACATCATCGCGGAACTACAGCTCAATGCCAGGGCCGCACATGCCGAGCTGGCGGCCAAGGTCAATCTGTCACGCAATGCCGTGCGCCAACGTATAGAAAGACTTGAACGCGACGGGGTCATACAGGGGTATACGGTACGCACGGGGGAGGGGCGACAAGCCACTTCGAACATCAACGCGGTGATTTTCGTCTACCGCTACGACCGGATGCGGGGTGCGGAAGTGCTGCAAGCGCTACGTGCCATTCCGGAAGTCATCCAGTGCGATGTCATGAGCGGTGAATTCGACCTGATGCTGCGAGTGGGTGCTGCGAGCCCACAGCGGGTGCACAAGGTCTGGACTGAAATTGCCGCGTTGCCCGGGGTGGAAAATACCGTGACCTCCTTTGTGCTGTCGTCTGTCGTGTAGCCCATCTTTCGTACCGCTAAAAGCCAACGTGTGTTGGCTTTTGTGCGTGCATCGCGAGCATTTGCGCGGCATTAAAAGTCAAAAGATCTTCTACTCAGGTGGATCGACCCGGTCCAGCACTCGGTTCACCGCCAGTTCGCCCAGCGTGATGACCTGCGCGATGCCCAACAGCGTATTTCGACTCGATCCCTGCGTCCGGTCCGCCAGATCCATCGTCATGACATTGGCCGAAGCCAATGACTCGCAGGCGTGAGCCAACAGGGTTTCGGTATCGAGTTGCGGATTGACGATGAACATGCTGCAGAGTTTGCGGGGAGTGGCCTGCAGGTCGGCGGCAGAGGGGATGCGTTCGGAAGATATTGCCGGATCATTGTTCGGCGGATTGGGTGTGACTTTGAACATATCTCAGGTTCCTAATGATGTGCCAACCTCCGGCTGCTAAACGAAGAGGGTGGCAGCTGCACGCAGGTTAGCAGACCGGGGAACCTAAGAAGCCGGCGCGCCCAAGGGCGCCCTGCGTACAGCCACCATCAAAATGCAGGCGCAAAAACCTGACTGATAGAAGCGTCGTACGACTTAGGTTATACCCGAGCTGCTAAACCCGATCACTGATGAGCAGTGACGCGATTCAAGTTACCGAGCGGCCCCAAGGCGCACAAGCCGGCGGATTCTGGCGTACCTGTAGGCAACGACGCAAGGCGTTGTAGCTTTCATCGAGTAACACTGACAGGCGTTAAACAAGCTCTATTCAATGGCCAAATCGGTGGCGCGAGTTTGCGCAATAACCTGTAGGAGCGAGCCTGCTCGCGATGGTCGTCAACGATAACGCTGAAAGCCTGACACCCCGTGGCGTTCTCCGGTTTTTCGCGAGCAGGCTCGCTCCTACAAGGGGTATGTGGTGGTCAAGATTGGTTCGTCTCCTACCGACTCTGAAGCTTTGCCCAGACACTGGTCAAAACGCCCATAAAATAGAGCAAATTGGCCTATTTCACTGCCCTGGGCCCAGCCCTAACCTAGTGCCCAACAACCCATCACCCGGATCGAGGGCATAACAAAATGACTGAATACAAATTGGCGCTGGTTGGCTTTGGTGGTGTTAACCGGGCATTGGCTCAGCTGATTGCCGATCGTAACGAACAGTGGAAAACAGAACTGGGTTTCACCCTGAAAATCGTCGGTGTGACGGACTTGTTTCTCGGCTCGGTGATTGGCCGCGAAGGGCTGGATGCCAATGCGCTCGCCCAATTGCCGGCAGCCAAAGGTGCATTGGCGCAACTGCCGGGTGGCGACGTCACAGCCCTCAATGAAGCGGTGATCAAGGACTCCGGCGCGGACATTATTGTTGAAGCCACCTTCACCAACCCGGTGGACGGTGAACCGGCGACTTCGTTCTGTCGTTGGGCGCTGGAGGGCGGCCAGCATGTCGTCACCACCAACAAGGGCCCCATCGCCTTGCACGGCGCCGAGCTCAAGGCACTGGCTCGACGCAAGCATGTCGCCTTTGAATACGAAGGCTCGGTCATGAGCGGCACGCCGGTTATCCGCCTGGCCCGGCAGGCGCTGGCAGGCAGCTCCATTGTCGGTTTTGAAGGGATTCTCAACGGCACGTCCAACTTCGTGCTCACCAGCATGGAAGGTGGCCTGGGGTTTGCCGAGGCCGTTGCCAAGGCTCAGGAACTGGGCTACGCCGAAGCCGATCCGACGGCGGATGTCGAGGGGCATGACGTACGCCTCAAGGTGGTGATCCTGGCGAATGAACTGCTGGACGCAAAGCTGACGGTCAGTGACGTCACGTGCAGCGGCATTTCGTCCCTCAGCCTTGGCGACATCGAAAAAGCCCGGCAGGACGGTGCTCGCTGGAAGCTGATCGGGTCGGCGATGCGCCATGCCGACGGTTCGATCAGTGCCAGTGTCGAACCGCGGCTGTTGAACAACGACCATCCGCTGGCCAGTGTCGGTGGCGCGACCAACGCGGTGTCGTTTACCTCCGAACTGCTCGGTGCGGTGACGGTTTCAGGGCCGGGAGCCGGGCGTACGGAAACAGCGTTTGCGCTGCTCTCGGACATCATCAGCATCCATCAATCCACTGCCCGCAACCAGGAGTAAACCCTGTGAAATTATCGCGCCTGGTTCTGGATATCGTAGAGCCGCCCATTGAAGTCTTTAACGCCTATGACGGTTCCGTCATCGGCAGCGTAACGAATGTCTGTGCGTCGCAAGTTCCGCAGTTGTTGGAGACTGGGCGCAGTGGTGCACGAGCGTGCGCGGCGTTAGCGCGTCATCGTCGGGCTCGCATTCTTGAGCAAGCCGCAGTCGACATTGAACGTGATGCCGGTGTGTTTGCCAGGCTGATCGTCGACGAGGCCGGGAAGACCCTCAAACAGGCGGAAAAGGAGGTCAAGCGCTGCGTCAACACCCTCAAGCTGTCGGCCGAGGAGGCCAGGCGCAATGCCGGGGAGGTGGTGCCTTTCGACGCATATGAAGGTTCCGAATCGCGTCAGGGCTGGTTTTCCCGTGAACCTCTGGGTCTGATCGTTGCGATCACGCCGTACAACGATCCGTTGAACCTGGTGGCGCATAAACTCGGTCCGGCGATTGCGGGCGGTAACGCGGTGATTCTCAAACCCTCCGAGCTCGCGCCCTTGTCGGCCATTAAACTGGTGTCTTATCTGGTCGCGGCAGGCTTGCCTGAGTCCGTGGTCACAGTCGCCACCGGCGGCGCGGAACTGGGCAAGGCGTTGGTCGCCGCCCGTGAGGTGCGGATGATTTCCTTCACCGGCGGTTTCGTCACCGCAGAGCAGATCGCCCGCACGGCCGGGTTGAAGAAACTCGCCATGGACCTGGGCGGCAATGCGCCGGTCATCGTCATGGGCGACTGCAACCTTGAGGCCGCTGTCGAGAGTTGCGTGTCCGGAGCCTTTTGGGCAGCGGGGCAGAACTGCGTAGGCACCCAGCGCTTGCTGATTCAGGCGTCGATTTATGAAGCGTTCCGAGAGCGATTCGTCAGCCAGGCCCGTGCGCTTGTGGTCGGCGATCCATTGCTGGCCGACACCGATATCGGCCCCATGATTACTGCGCAAGCCGCGCAGAATGCCGAGCAAGTGGTGAACGAGGCCTTGCAAGAGGGCGCCACGTTGCTCTGCGGCCATCGGCGTGCTGGATCGTGCTACGCCGCCACCGTGTTGGAAAACGTCGATCACGCCAGTCGACTCTGGCGCAATGAGGTCTTCGCGCCGGTGGTGGTATTGCAGCTGTTCGAAACCTTCGATGAAGCCATCGCGTTGGCCAATGAACCCGAATACAGCCTGCATGCGGGGATCTTCACCAATGATCTGGCAACCGCGATGAGCGCCGCACGGAGGATCGAAGCCGGGGGAGTGATGATCAACGACTCTTCCGACTACCGCTTCGATGCGATGCCGTTTGGTGGTTCCAAGTACGGTAGCCTGGGCCGGGAAGGGGTGCGTTTTGCCTACGAGGAAATGACCCAACCCAAGGTGGTGTGCCTTAACACGTTGCGTTAGTCGATTCGCGGTAAATGGATCAGCTCGTATGGCATTGGGTCGGTTTGGTCACTGGCCCAATGCGTTCTGCTGAATGGGGCGGGAGAGGATGGAAGGTGTGTTGTAACGCCTTGCAGCTGTAAAGGCCTTTACACCGCTGCTGCCAACGGCGGGAGTGACTGCTATTCAAATCAATGGGTTAGTTTGTGGCATCGAGTGTGCAGCAGGGAATGTGTCAGCACGAAGCTGGCGAATCTCATACAACAACAAGTGAGACCCTCATGACCCTCATGACCCACAAGAACAACCTGAATGACGCTCTGCCGGGAATGCGCGGCATGCAGCATATCGGCATCACGGTGCCCAACCTGTCTGAGGCTGTTGCCTTCTTCGTCGAGGTGCTTGGTTGCGAGCCATACTTCACCTTTGGCGAGTTCCGTTTTGAAGACGACTGGATGGAGCGGCACCTCAACGTGCATCCGCGCGCGTCCATTCGCGACTTCCAGATGGTCCGATGTGGCAACGGCACCAACCTGGAAATTTTCGAGTACACAGCTCCCGACCAGAATCGTCGGTTGCCCCGCAACAGCGACGTCGGCGGGCACCACTTGGCGTTCTATGTGGACGACATGGAGGCGGCGGTGCAGTACCTGCAGTCTCGTGGCGTGCAGGTACTGGATACTCCATCGACCTTCACCGATGGCCCGGCCAAGGGCCTGACCTGGGTGTACTTCCTGGCGCCCTGGGGGCTGCAGCTGGAGCTGGTGAGTTTCCCGGACGGGATGGGCTACGAGAAAGGCGTGACGCGCCTTCTCTGGGACCCGCGCACACCTGAGCACTGATTCGACTAGAAAGCCTGGCCGGCCCGGCTCGGGCCGGTTACGGGCATTTGAAACTTCTGGTTTAGCTGTCCAGAGCGTTGGGAGCAACGATGTTGTGAAGCTTCATCCAGCGATATAGGGTCGGGCGCGACATGCCGAGCTCGCGTGCCGCGGCGCTGACATTCCAGCGCTGCCTGCGCAAGCAGTCCTCGATTTCGCGTGCATGGGATGTCTGTCGTTCCTGTACGGGAGCCGAACTCCTGGCCTGTTTTTGATTGACGCTCGGCAGGCATTCTTCGGGCAGGTCGTTCACAGTGATTTCATCCGTCTCCGCGGTGGCCAGCGCGTACTGCAACGCATTGCGCAGCTCGCGGATATTGCCTGGCCAGGCGTAGCCGAGGAGAGCACTCATGGCGTCGCCCCGGATTCGTGCGGGACGTTGGCGCTGTTCACAGAGCTCTCTGAAAATGCGTTCTATCAGGTAGTTCTTGTCGGCCCGTTCGCGCAGCGCCGGCAGGCGCAGGATCGCGCCATTGAGGCGGTAGTAGAGGTCTTCGCGAAACTCGTTTCGTTCAATCAACTGCCGCAGGTCGCGGTGACTGGCCGCGATGACGCGGATATTGACCTTGATCGGTTTTTCGCTGCCCAGTGGCATCACTTCCTGCTCGGCAAGCACGCGCAGCAGCCGCGTCTGCAGATGCAGCGGCATGTCACCGATTTCATCGAGGAAGAGTGTGCCGCCATCGGCCTGCTGGATCAGTCCTCGCATACCCTTGCTGCGTGCCCCGGTGAAGGTGCCTGGCTGGTAGCCGAAGAGTTCGCTTTCTATCAATGACTCAGGCATTGCCGCGCAGTTGATGGCGACGAAGGGGGCCTTGCGCCTGTTGCTGCTGTCGTGCAAAGCGCGGGCAAGGCGTTCTTTGCCGGTACCGGTTTCGCCATTGAGCAGCACGTTCAGCGGCTCGTTGCACAGTCGCTTGGCACGAGCGAGCATCTTGCGCATGGCGGGGTCGTCGTCGGAGAGCTCATCGAGCGGGCAGCGTTCCTCACTCGAACGTTGAGCTTGAGGGGCAACGGGCGTTCGGCTGGGCTCCATCAACGCGGCAAAGAACAGGGCGTTTTGACGGTGGGTACGGAAGGCGCGTACCTGGTCGGGGCTGGCGCGGGGGATGCTGAAGATGTCTTCAGGTTCGCAGTCGAACAGATCCTGGATACCGATCCGACGCGCCAGTGCCGAAGGCCGCTCCGGCAACTGCAAGCCACATTCGGCGAGCAGTACACGGGCCGCGGTATTCGCCGCCAGGAGGCTGCCATCCCCGGCAATCGCCAGCAGGTACTGGCGATTGATCAGGACGAACTCGCGGGAACGGTCGAAGCAGAGGATATGAGCTTCACGGTAGCGGCGCAGGAAGTAGGCATCCTCGATCATTCGTGCGTACTGCTTGACCAGTTGCAGGGCGAATTGCTGGGAGTCCTTGGACGGTGGTGAATTCAATGCCGAGATATCCAGCACGGCCAGCAGCTGCCCGTGGGGATTGAATATGGGCACTGCGGTGCAGGTCAGGGCGATGTGATGGGCGCTGAAATGATCATGGTGGTGGCAGGTCAGCGGCAGTTGCTCCTTGATACAGGTCCCCACCGCGCAGGTTCCTGCGTGGTTCTCGCTCCAGTCGGCGCCGAGGTACAGGCCGGTCTTGCGATGCGCCGCCTCATCCAGTGGATCGCCGAGGAACTGCACGGTGATCCCCCGGCTATCGGTGAGGAGAATGACGTACCCCAGCTCGGCGATGTGGCGGTACAGCTGCTCGACGCCTGCACGGGCCACGTTGATCAGCTCGTCCGCGTGGTCCTGGTGTTCGCGCAATACCTGACGCGGAACAAACCGCGGTGGTGCGGGCTTGGCCGGATCCAGACCGTAATCCTGGATACAACGCTTCCAGGACCGGGTGATGATGGATTCGTGCCCAGCGCTATCGCTGGCGTAGGACAGCACAGTGTCGATGTGCAGGCTGGGGGTCGAAAGGGTGCTCATGCGGCCTCCCGGGCACGGGATGAGGGGTCCGTGACGATCTTGTTCTTGTTTGGCATCAGCACGTGGGGGGCGGGCTGGCACGGTTGCAATCACATTACGAGTTTAGCCCTGCGCTGTCACTTCCCTCGTTGATGCGGCTGGAGCACCGCCAGAAGTCCGGTAAAGGGTCCCCCTTTTTGTTGGCGGTGCCCGGCAATGCCGTCGCTGCGATCTTTCACTCAGTTCAGGTATCGCCAGCCTTTACGTATGTAAAAGGCCTGGACGGATGCTTACAGGTGTAAAGCCTTCGCTTTACAGGTCATGCTCGAAAGATGTTTTTTGATTTCTAAAAAATCATTTAAAAACAGCAGGTTAAGATTTGTTTTTGGCATTGGCACACAAGTTGCCCCTTCACTGCCGAAGGGGCCGAAAAGGCACCCGGACTAATAACAATAACGTCGGCCACACCTGTTCCCACCTTACAGGCGTGCCGGCAAAAGCCTGGAGCTCTGCCATGCATGACTCTTCACCCCTGAGTGGCCCTCTGAGCCGTCGGCGCTTCCTCAGTCTTTCGGGGCAGTCGGCCCTGATCATCGGCGCTACCGCCGTTTTCAGCCAGCTCATTCCCGTCACCGCCATCGCCGACGACGTGTTGCCCCGGTTGCCCGCCGGGCTGCTGCAGATGGGGCGCGATATCTATCCCCATGACCGGCTCGGCGATGCACCGTATGCCAAGTCGCTGGTCGAGCTGCTCGGTAAACACCCGGACCTGGTCAACGATGGCTTGAAGGCCCTGCAGGGGCGAGCCCGCACCACACAGGGTCGGCCTTTCGAAGAGATCGTCAGCGAGGACGATCGCGTCGCTCTGCTTCGCGAGATCGAGACCACGCCGTTCTTCCGCGAAACCCGCAGTGCGCTGATGTTTGGCATCTACGACAACAAGACGCTGTTCCCACTGTTTGGCTACGAGGGCTCGTCGGTGGAGAAAGGTGGCTATATCGCGCGTGGCTTCAACGACCTCGACTGGCTCTGATCAGCCTTCTCTTCGCGGCTCCATCCATTCCAACAATGAGGGTTAACCCCATGGCAGCGAAATACTCCCAGGACGACAGCGATGTCGTCGTCATCATTGGCTCGGGCGCCGGCGGCGGGACCCTGGCTCACGCCTTGGCCAAGCAAGGAATCCGTACCGTGGTGCTGGAAGCCGGCAAGCGTTACGAGATGTCCGACATCGAAAACGATGAGTGGGCCATGTTCAACAAGATTTCCTGGCTCGACAAACGCATCGCCACCGGCGGCTGGGACGTGGCGCGCAACCACCCGAACCTGCCGGCCTGGATCGTCAAAGCGGTGGGCGGCAGTTCCGTTCACTGGGCCGGCGTGGCCCTGCGTTTTCGCGACTTCGAGTTTCGCATGCGCACCGAGAACGGCGATATCAAGGGCGCCAATGTGCTGGACTGGCCAATCAGCTATGAGGAGCTGGAGCCCTGGTACGTCAAGGCTGAGAAGCACATGGGCGTGACCGGTCCAAGCACCGGAATGCCTTATCACCAATGGCACAACTCCTTCAAGGTCCTGGCCACAGGCGCCCAACGCATTGGCTACAAGGAAATCCAGTCCGGCCCCATGGCGATCAACACGCAGCCCTATGACAGTCGTCCCGGTTGCATGCAGATCGGCTTCTGCATGCAGGGCTGCCGCGTCGGCGCCAAGTGGTCGACTCTCTACACCGATATCCCCCGCGCCGAGGCTACCGGCAACTGTGAGGTGCGTCCGCAGAGCATGGCGCTTCGCATCGAACATGATGCCCGCGGCCGAGTCACCGGGGTGGTTTACGCCGACGCCGAGGGCCACCAGCAGCGCCAGAAGGCCAGAGTGGTGTGCGTGGCCGGTAACTCCATCGAGTCGCCGCGCCTGTTGCTCAACTCCGAGTCCTCGATGTTCAAGGACGGCCTGGCCAACTCCTCCGGTCAGGTTGGGCGCAACTACATGTGTCACACCACCGCGGGCATCTACGCAGTGCTGCCCAAGCCGATTCACATGTATCGGGGCACCACCTGTGCCGGAATCATTTCCGACGAGTCGTACAACAACACTTCGCGGGGCTTCGTCGGTGGCTACCGGCTGGAAATCCTGTCCCTCGGCCTGCCGTTCATGTCTGCCTTCCTCGATCCGACCCCGCAGGGCTGGGGGCGTGCCTTCGCTTCGCGGATGGAGCGCTACGACCATATGTCCGGCGTGTGGTTGTGCGGTGAGGACCTGCCCATGGAGAGCAACCGCATCACCCTCCACGGCGTCGAGAAGGACCAGTACGGCCTGCCCGTCCCGGTGGTGCACAAGGACGACCATGCCTTCGACACCGCCATGCGTAATCACGGTGTGGAGCAGACCCGCAAGTGCTACGAGGCGGTCGGTGCCACCGAGGTGATCCGCCTGCCGTCTTACCCGGCCAGTCACAACATGGGCACCAACCGCATGAGCGCCAAAGATTCCGACGGCGTGGTGAACAAATGGGGCCAGAGCCACGACATCCCCAATCTATTCGTCTCCGACGGAAGCCAGTTCACCACCAGCGGCGGGCAGAACCCGACCCTGACCATTGTCGCCCTGGCCTTGCGCCAGGCCGAGCACATCGGCGCGTTGATGAACCAGCGCGCCCTCTGAGGAGGCAATCCCATGACCACGCCCAGCAAAGCCCAGCGACTCTGGATGCTCGAGCAGATGCTCGTCAGCCGTTACCTGGAAGAGTCTATCGAACGAATCTACATGGAAGGCAAGACGCCTGTATTCAACATGGCCAATGGGCCAATTCCCGGTGAGATGCACCTGTCCAACGGCCAGGAGCCTTGCGCCGTCGGTGTCTGCGCCCACCTCGCGGTGGAGGACATCGTCACCGCCACTCACCGCCCACACCACATCGCCGTGGCCAAGGGCGTAGACCTGGACGAGATGGTCGCCGAGATCTTCGGCAAAAAGACCGGCCTGTCTGGCGGCCGCGGCGGCCATATGCACCTGTTCGACGCACGGGTGAACTTCTCCTGCTCCGGCATCATCGCCCAGGGCATGGGCCCTGCGGTCGGTGCTGCGTTATCGCGCCAACTACAGGGTAAGTCCGGAGTCGCCGTGGCCTACCTGGGTGAAGGCGCAGCGAACCAGGGAGCCTTCCACGAAACCCTGAATCTGGCCGCGCTGTGGAAGCTGCCGGTGGTCTTCGTCATCGAGGACAACGCCTGGGGCATCTCGGTGGCCAAGGCCTCTTCGACTGCCATCGAGCGCAACTACCTGCGTGCTGCCGCTTATGGCATGCCCGGCGTGTTCGTCCCGGGTAACGATGCCGATGCCATCTTCGCCGCGGCCGGTGAGGCCATTGCTCGGGCCCGTGCCGGTGAAGGGCCGAGCCTGATCGAGATCGAAACTCACCGCCTGGCCGGCCATTTCATGGGTGACGGCGAAACCTACCGTCCTGCCGGCGAGAAGCAAGCCTTGCTGGCAAAGGACCCGATTCCGGTTTACCGCCAACGCCTGTTGGATCTGGGCGTGCTGGACGAGGTCGGCGCCGCCGCCATTGAAGAACGTGCCCGGGGACGCGTCGACGCCGCGGTGCAGTTCGCCCGCGACAGTGCCTATCCGGCACCGCAAGAAGCTCTGGAAATGGTGTTCGTGTGAACGGAGCCCGCCACAACAACGACAAGAAGGAGATCGACATGTACCGACAACCAACGATGAAGGCCGCAGTTTGGCATGGCCGACGCGACATCCGCCTGCAGGACGTTGCCTGCCCGCCGCAACCTCAGGCGGGCTGGGTGCAAATCCGTGTGCAATGGTGCGGCATCTGTGGCTCGGACCTGCACGAATACCTGGCTGGGCCGGTATTCATTCCCACTGATACCGCCCATCCACTGACTGGCCTCAAAGGGCAGTGCATTCTCGGCCACGAGTTCTGCGGCGAGATTGTCTGCGTGGGGGAGGGGGTTCAGAACTTTGCAGTAGGTGAGCGTGTGGCCGCCGATGCTTGCCAGCATTGCGGCAAATGCTGGTTCTGCCAGCAGGGCCAATACAACCTGTGTGAGAACCTCGCCTTCACCGGATTGATGAACAACGGTGCGTTCGCTGAACTGGTCAACATCCCGGCAAATCTGCTGTACCGCCTACCGGAAGGTTTCCCTGATGAGGCCGGCGCGCTGATCGAACCTCTGGCGGTTGGCATGCACGCGGTGAAGAAGGCCGGCAGCCTCCTCGGCCAGACTGTGGTGGTAGTCGGCGCTGGAACCATCGGTCTGTGCACCATCATGTGCGCCCGTGCCGCGGGTGCGGCCCGGATCATCGCGCTCGAAATGTCCACGGCGCGCAAGGCGAAGGCGCTTGAGGTGGGGGCCACCGAGGTGCTTGACCCCAGCCAGTGCGATGCCATTGCTTCGGTGCGCGAACTGACAGATGGATATGGTGCCGCGGTTTCCTTCGAGTGCATCGGCCACAAGAGCACTGCCAAGTTGGCTATCGATGTCATTCGCAAGGGCGGGCGCTGCGTGATGGTGGGCATCTTCGAGGAGCCCAGCGAATTCAACTTCTTCGAAATCGTCGCCACCGAAAAGCAGGTCATTGGCGCCTTGGCCTACAACGGTGAGTTCGCCGATGTCATCGCTCTGATCGCCGACGGCCGCCTGGACGTCACTCCGCTGATCACCGGGCGGATCGAACTGGAACACATCCTCGAGCAGGGCTTCGAGGAGCTGGTTAACAACAAGGACCAGAACGTGAAGATCATCGTCAGGCCGTTCGCGCCTGCCGCTGCCCGTCACTGATCCCATCGACGGAGGAAACGAGACATGTCCGCAACAATCAAAGAACGCAAACTCACCGTCGCCCGCGCCATGGCCGAGGCGATGGCCCAGGAAATGCGCCTCGACCCACGCGTCTTCGTGATGGGCGAGGACATTGGCCAACTCGGCGGGGTGTTCGGCAACACCCGTGGCCTGCATGAAGAATTCGGCAGCGCGCGCATTCGTGATACGCCTATCTCGGAAACCGCCTTCATCGGCGCGGCCGTGGGCGCGGCCTCTGACGGCATGCGTCCGATTGTCGAACTGATGTTCGTCGACTTCTTCGGCGTCTGTATGGACGCGATCTACAACCTGATGGCGAAGAACACCTACTTCTCCGGCGGCAAGGTCAGCGTGCCCATGGTGCTGATGGCATCCACCGGTGCCGGCTACTCCGACGCCGGGCAGCATTCGCAGTGCCTTTACGGCACCTTCGCTCACCTGCCAGGCATGAAGGTGGTGGTGCCGAGCAACGCCTACGACGCCAAGGGCCTGATGACCGCCGCCATTCGTGATGACAACCCGGTCATCTACCTGTTCCACAAGTCGCTGCAGGGCATGGGCTGGCTGGGTACCGAAAAGGGCGCCACGGTGGCTGTACCGGAGGAACCCTATACCGTGGAGATAGGCAAGGCGAAGACGGTTCGCGAAGGCAGTGATGTCAGTATCGTCAGCCTGGGTGCCGGTGTGCATCACGCGCTGCGCGCTGCCCGGCAGTTGGAGCAGCAGGGTGTCAGCGCCGAAGTGGTGGACCTGCGCAGTCTGGTGCCGCTGGACCGTGAGCACGTCATCGCCTCTGTGCGCAAGACCGGCCGACTTATCGTTGTCGACGAGGACTACCACAGCTTCGGTGTGAGCGGCGAAATCATCGCTAGCGTCGTCGAACACGACATCGGGATGCTCAAGGCGTGCCCGCAGCGAGTGGCTTTCCCCGACATTCCGATTCCTTTCACACCGCCTATGGAGCAATGGGCGCTGCCTTGCGCAGCAAAGATCGTTGCGGCCTTCCAGAACCTGAAGAACGAGGAATAACAACATGTCCAACTCAATCCTGATTCCCGCCGACCTCTGGGAAGGCGACGCCGAAGCCGTGATCACCTCCTGGCTGGTCAGTGATGGCGCCGAAGTTGGCCAAGGCGACCTGGTGGCAGAAATCATGTCTGAAAAGGCCCAGTTCGAGATCGAGGCACCGGCTTCAGGCGTGCTGAAAATCCTCGAAGAAGAAGACGCGGTGGTCGCCAAAGGCGCGACCATCGGGTTAGTGGAGTGAGCCATGGGGCACATACAGAATGTTGCTGCCCGTACCGGTAGCACCGTGCTCTTGAAAGGCATGCGAAAAATGATCGCTGCGAAGATGAGCGAAAGCTTGCAGACTGCAGCGCAACTGACTCACCACGCTGAATGCGAGTTGACCAACCTGCAGGCGAAACGGGCGCAGCTGAAGGCTGCGGGTAGCCAGGTATCGCTCCAGGACCTGCTGCTGTATGAGATCGTATGTTCCCTGAAGAACCATCCGGGACTCAACGCAACCCTGCAGGATAACCAGATCACGCGGCATGGTTCGGTGCATCTCGGTCTGGCGATCCCGCTGCCGGACGATCTGCTGGTGGCGCCCGCACTGTTCGATGCCGACCAACTGGATGCGCAGGGCTTGGCATTTGCACGCCGGGCCCTGGTGGACAAGGCACTGTCCGGGAAGCTCTCGGTGAAGGAGCTGACGGGTGCCACGGTGACCGTGACCAACCTGGGGCTGTCGCGGGTGCGTTTCTTCACGCCCATCCTCAATGTCCCTCAGGTGGCCATTATCGGGCTGGGAGGCATCCAGCGTCGCCTGCAACGAGGCGCTGATGGTTCGTTATCGGAGCGCGACTTCATGGGTCTTTCGCTGACCTTTGATCACCGGGCCGTGAACGGTGCTCCTGCCGCAGACTTCCTCGATGATCTGTGCCAGCGAATCGAAGGGGTAGAGCCACCATGAGCCGGATCTGGCGCGTCATTGTCGAGGCCGGCCTGGAGGCTGAGCGAAAAAGGCTGAGGACGAGTCGATTTCCTTAAGACAATCCAGCCGTGCGGACGTTTGAAAAGCGTCCGCTTTTGGCTGTGGATTCATCCGGTCTGTGCGATGGGCGTCCGCATCGGTGGCTAGCCGAATTGGACAGTACCGGACATTTGAATGAGTTTTACGTGCGGGAAGTACTATCAAGTGATCCGCCGAATCCAATGATTGCCTTGGTCTCCAGGTATTCCTCCAAGCCGTAGACACCATACTCACGACCATTACCAGAACGTTTATAACCACCGAATGGAGCCATTGGATTCCAGGCGGGGTAATTCAGAAGCACTTGTCCCGCGCGGATACGAGAGGCCACTGCACGCGCTAGATCAAGGTCCTGAGACTGAACATGGGCGCTCAGGCCGTATACCGTATCGTTTGCGATAACGACCGCCTCTTCGATCGTTTCATACGGAATAATGCACAGCACCGGTCCGAAAATTTCTTCTTGGGCGATGCGCATTGCCGTATCTACCTCGGAGAATACTGTCGGTCGAGTGTAGAAGCCCTTTTCAAAACCCGGCACACGTCCGGGTCCGCCGCAAACGAGTTTTGCACCCTCACTCAGGCCTGCCTCGATCATGGCTTGCACGCGATTGAACTGGGCCTCGTTGGCAATGGGACCGAGCACCGTAGCTTCCGATTGCGGATCACCCACGATGATCGCATTGGCGGTTTCGGCTGCCAGCGATTCAACCTCCGCCAGCCGGTCCTTAGGTACGATCATTCGTGTTGGGGCGCTGCACGATTGTCCGACGTTGCGGAACGCCGACATCACGCCCAATGGAACGGCTTTGGCAAAGTCGGCGTCGGGAAGCAGAATGTTCGGGGATTTGCCTCCCAATTCTTGCGTGACGCGCTTCACCGTATGGGCGGCCGCCTGTGCGACCAGCGCGCCCGCGCGGTTGGAGCCGGTAATCGAAATCATATCGATATCAGGGTGCGCAGCCATCGCTGCGCCGACCTCGGATCCACTTCCGTTCACGAGGTTGAAGACGCCTGGTGGAAGGCCAGCGTCGTGGACCAGTTGTGCAAAAAGCAGGGCGCTCAGAGGCGACAGTTCGCTTGGTTTGAGGACCACAGTGCACCCGGCAGCAATAGCCGGGGCGACTTTCGCGGCGATTTGATAAAGCGGCCAGTTCCACGGAGTGATGAGACCGCAGACGCCTATGGGCTCGCGTTCAATCGCGGTTCCACCTTCAACCGTCTGGAAACGATAAGTGGACAGGAGGTCGCGGGCGACCCGAACGTGTTCGGCCGCGAGAGGCACTTGCATTGCCCGGGCGGAACCGATGGCAGCGCCCATTTCGAGAGAGAGGGCCTGCGCGAGCACTTCTTTTCGCTCAAGGATGAGCTCATGGATCTTTCCAAGGACAAGCGCGCGCGACTCTGCGCAGGTAGCAGACCAACCAGCAAATGCTGCACGCGCCGCAGCTACTGCCCGATCAACATCCTCGGCGGAGCCTTGCGCGACCTGCGCAACGACCTCTTCAGTTGCCGGATTGACCACCGGCAAACTTGCCGGGATTGCCGGGGAAGACCAACAGCCATTGATATAAAACTTGTGAGACGTTTGCGGATCAACGCTGTAGCTATTCGAAGATTGTATTGTCATCCAACTGGCTCCCTTGAGCGGTAATAGGCACTGCAAGCAGCAGAGGGCGGTCTGGCTCATGACCCTGCAAGGCCGCTGAAACATAGATCAAGCCGAACGTGGAAATCACCAGAACATCGCCGTGGCGACCAGGACATCGCTATGCCGCGTCTTCTCAATAAGCTAACAAAGCGTGCCAGATGAAATGTGCTGTTCTTGAGGTTTGCAAGGGAGAATCTGCCGTATCTGTCAGGCTGACTTTGTATGAGCGCAAGTTGACCCGATTTCGTCAGAAACCTTGCTGATAGACAGCTCAAGGAGACCATTACCGGTCAGTGCGGTCGCAGGCTCATCGGTGGCGGTGGTGGGCCATATAGATAAGCAGGAAGGGACGTGGTGCTGCATCGTGCAATGCGCCGCCTTTGTAGAGCTGTCACGACGCGTACAGATGTTGCTTTGACCGGTATGTCACACCTATCGCCAATAGAAGCAAGGTTGTCCCCAAACGCATTGAAGTCTTGCCTGGCCCCGCCTCACCTCGCAGCACAATCAGCGGGCGCGAGCTCAGCGAATGCCCCCGTTCTCCTTTCGCCAGTCATGAATACTGCCGCACATTGCGTTGTGCGTGGCTTGCCAGCGCACTATAAAAGCCCGCAAAGGCGTAGAAACAGGGGGGGAGCGCCCGGGGCTGGAGCATCCCGCAAAGTCTGCTGAGCAAGCCCTGCAAAACGGTGGTTTGTACCAAGCAGCCTATACTTTTAACAGTTTATGCATGGTCTCTTGGTGTTGTAATAAATCCGTGATGCAGCGTTGCTCCGATGCTTCCAGAGCGGAGTAACTGCTTGCCCCGTCATGACCTCAACCATCATTAAGGACCGCACTCATGAGCTTTCTTCGACCCAAGTTTATTACCTTTGACTGCTATGGCACGTTGACCAACTTTCAAATGGGAAACATGACGCGCGAACTGTTCGCCGATCGTGTCCCTTTTGAGCAAATGGATCAGTTCGTCAAGGACTTTGCCGCCTATCGTCTGGATCAGGTGATGGGTGACTGGCGGCCATATGATGAGATCATCAAAACCGCTCTGGCGCGCGTCTGCAAACGTTGGGGTGTCGAGTACCGGGGTGAAGGCCAACTCTACTACGACGCCGTACCGACGTGGGGGCCACATGCCGATGTACCGGCCGGCCTTTCGAAGATCGCCGACAAAATCCCCCTGGTGATTTTCTCCAATGCCAGCGACAGCCAGATCATGTCCAACGTCGACAAGCTCGGCGCGCCGTTCCACAAGGTCTTCACCGCCGAACAGGCTCAGGCCTACAAACCGCGTCTGGCGGCGTTCGAGTTCATGCTCGACAACCTCAACTGCGGCCCGGAAGACATCCTGCATGTGTCCTCCAGCTTCCGTTACGACCTGATGCCGGCCCACGACATGAAGATCAAGAACAAGGCCTTCGTTGCTCGTGGTCACGAGCAGCCAGCGAATGCGGTCTATGGCTACCACCAGATCCCGGATATCGGCGCATTGCCCGGGTTGGTCGGTCTCTAAGTCTCAAGGCACTCTTCAAGGCAAAAGGGGTTAGACATGGGCAGTGAGTCCTATTGGCTCGATACCGCACCGCAATTCACCGGTGCACAGCTCGGCGCATTGCCCGGGCAGGTCGATGTGGCCATCGTCGGTGGTGGTCTCACTGGCCTGGCCGCGGCCCGAGCCCTGGCCTTGAAGGGGGCCAGTGTGGTGGTACTGGAAGGCGGGCGAGTGATTGGCGAGGCTTCGGGGCGTAATGGTGGTCACTGCAGCACCGGCGTTGCCCAGGACTACGCGGCACTCAGCGCCAGCCTCGGCGCTGATAAGGCGCGTGCTTATTACCAGGCCTATGAAAGCGCCGTACAGAGCGTCGTTTCATTGGTGGAGCAGGAGCAGATTGCCTGCAATCTCACGCGTAATGGCAAGCTCAAGCTGGCCGCCAAGCCGATGCATTACGAAAGCCTGGCGCGCACCTGCGAGTTGATTCGGCGAGAGGTGGATGCCGATGTCGAATTGCTGTCCGCGCAAGAGGCCCGTGCTGAAGCCAACTCGGTGCAGTTCCATGGAGGCATGCTGCAGCGCAACGGCGTGCAGATGCACGTCGGGCGCTTCGGTGTCGGGCTGGCCGAAGCGGCGGCACGTCATGGCGCATCGATTTTTCAGGGCGTGACAGTGACGGACTGGAAAGCCGGAGCCGGCGGCTATCAGGTCAACACCACCAAGGGCTCGCTACACGCCACGCAGGTTCTGCTGGCCACAGGCACGTGCCAGCAGGGCGGATTGGGCTGGTATCGGCGGCGGATCGTGCCGGTGGGCAGTTTCGTGATCGCCACGCAGGTGCTACCGCAGGCCCTGATCGACAGCTTGCTACCGGCACGGCGCTCCTATGTCACCAGCCGCATGATCGGTAACTACTTCCGCCTGACGCCGGACAACCGCTTGCTGTTTGGCGGTCGTGCCCGGTTTGCCATGTCCGACAGCATTTCCGACGCCAAGAGCGGCAAGGTATTGCAGGCGGCGATGGTCCAGATGTTTCCGCAACTGGCTAGCGTGAAGATCGACTACTGCTGGGGTGGTCTCGTGGATATGACCTCCGATCGGTTACCCCGCGCCGGGCAGCATGGAGGGGTTTATTACTCCATGGGCTACAGCGGTCATGGGGTGCAAATGTCGGTGCACATGGGGCAGGTCATGGCCGAGGTAATGGCTGGCAAGGTCGAGGCCAATCCGTGGCGCGAACTCGATTGGCCGGCGATTCCCGGGCATTTCGGCAAACCCTGGTTCCTGCCTCTGGTGGGAGCGTATTACCGCCTGCAGGACTACCTGCACTGAGTTCATGTGGTTGCTTCTCATTTTTACGTTTCAATCACGCTGCGCTTAATCGCCAGCACTTGAGCCTTATCATTTGCGAAAGGTTGGACTGACATGACTGACGATAAAAAGAATATCGACTCCCAGTTGATCACCGGTGAAGAAAGTCTGCGTGTTTTTGAAGGGCTCAATCGCGGCATGTCACGCCGCAATGCGTTGCAAATGCTGGGGTTGGCAGGGGTGGCCGCAGTGGGGGCTGGCAGTCTGTTCGGCGCCGCTGGCAAACTGTTTGCCGATGATGAAGGTGCAAGCCCTGGCAAAGGCAAGCCCGGCGGTCGTATCCGCGTCGCAGGCTCGTCCAGTTCCACCGCCGACACCCTGGATCCAGCCAAAGGTTCGTCGTCCACCGACTACGTGCGCCATTACATGTTCTACAACGGCCTGACCCGTTTCGACAGCCATATGGTGCCGCAACTGGAGCTGGCCGAGCGTATCGAAACCACTGACGCCACGCTCTGGGTGATCAGCCTGCGCAAGGAAGTGACCTTCCACAACGGCAAGCCCCTGACCGCCGCTGACGTGGTGTTTTCCCTGTTGCGGCACAAGGACCCGATCACCGGCTCCAAGGTCCTGCCGCTGGCGTCGCAGTTCGCCGAGGTCAAGGCCGTCGGCACGCACGAAGTGCAGATACAATTGAGCGGCCCGAATGCTGAATTGCCGTCGGTTCTTGCCATCTCTCACATGTTGATCGTTCCCGAGGGTACGAGCGATTTCAGCCAGGGCATCGGTACCGGCCCGTTCAAGGCCAAGGAGTTCAAGCCAGGGGTGCGTTCGATTGGTGTGCGCAATTCCAATTACTGGAAACCCGGCTTGCCCTATCTGGACGAGATCGAATTTATTGCCATTGCCGACGAGTCGTCACGGGTCAACGCCCTGTTGTCGGGCGACGTACACATCGTCAACGAGGTTAACCCGCGTTCAACGGTTCGCATCAAGGGCAGCACCAGGCATCAGGTAGTGGACTCGCCGTCGGGTAACTACACTGACCTGATCATTCGTCAGGACCAGCTGCCAGGCCAAAGCCCGGAATTCACCCAGGCCATGAAATACTTGCTGGACCGCGAGCAGATCAAGTCGGCGATTTTCCGTGGCTACGCCAGGGTCGGCAACGATCACCCGATCGCACCCGGTGCGCGCTTCTTCAACGCCGACCTGCCACAACGTGCCTACGATCCGGAAAAAGCCAAGTTCCTGCTCAAAAAGGCCGGCATGGAAAGCATTACCATGCCGCTGATGTGCTCGCCGGCTGCGACCGGTTCGGTGGACATCGCCGTGCTGCTGCAGCAGTCAGCCAAACAGGCGGGGCTCAAGCTCGACGTCAACCGCCTGCCGAGCGATGGCTACTGGTCCAACCATTGGGCGAAGCACCCGCTGAGCTTTGGCAACATCAATCCGCGGCCCAATGCCGACATGCTTTTCTCGCAGTTCTTCCAGTCGACAGCACCCTGGAATGAGTCCGGCTGGAAAAACGAACAGTTCGACCAACTGTTGGTACAAGCCCGAGGTGAAACCGACGAGGCCAAGCGCGGCAAGATGTACGCAGATATGCAAACCCTGGTGCATGAGCACAGCGGTATCGGCGTGCCGGTGTTCATCAGCAACATCGATGGCGCCGATCAGCGAGTCAAGGGCTACGGCACCAACCCCCTGGGCGGTTTCATGGGGTACATGTTTGCCGAGCAGGTCTGGCTGGACGCTTGATGAAAGTCGGGTTTTTGCTGCAGCTACATTGCATGAGGATAGGGTGATGAACAGCAACACACTGTGGTTGATCGGCCGGCGCCTGGGCGCGGCGATCGTGACCTTGTTGATTGTGTCCATGGTGGTGTTCGCCATCACGGCGGTGCTGCCGGGGGACGCGGCGCAACAGTCTCTGGGGCAGTTCGCCACGCCGGAACAAGTGGCCGCCTTGCGCCTGAAAATGGGGCTGGATCAGCCCGGTGTGTTGCGTTACCTGCACTGGTTGATGAACCTGCTTAGCGGTGATATGGGGCAGTCGGTGTCCAACGCCATGCCGGTCAGTGACTTGATGGCCGGGCGTCTGCCCAATACCTTGATGCTTGCGGCCGCGACGGCGCTGGTGTCAGTACCGGTGGCGTTGTTTCTGGGCATCGGTTCGGCCATGGGCCGGGGAGGGCGCATCGACAGTTTCCTGAGCTTTTTCACCTTGACCATGGTTGCGGTGCCGGAGTTTCTGGTCGCGACCCTGGCGGTTCTGATTTTCGCGGTGAACCTGGGTTGGTTGTCGGCGCTGTCCTACGCCAGTGACATCACTTCACCCTGGCAATTCATGCGCACTTACGCGTTGCCGGTGATGACGTTGTGCTGCGTCATCGTCGCGCAAATGTCGCGCATGACCCGGGCGGCAGTGATTGATCAGCTCGACAGCGCTTACGTGGAAATGGCCCGGCTCAAAGGTGTGAGCAAGATTCGGATCGTTTTACGCCATGCCTTGCCCAACGCCATCGGACCCATTGCCAATGCCATCGCCCTGAGCCTGTCTTACCTGTTGGGCGGGGTGGTGATCGTTGAAACGATCTTTAACTACCCCGGCATCGCCAGCCTGATGGTCGATGCCGTGACCAACCGCGACATGGCCCTGGTTCAAGCCTGCACCATGTTGTTTTGTACGGCGTATTTGACGTTGGTGCTGATTGCCGACCTGTGCGCGATTCTTTCCAATCCGAGGCTGAGAAATCAATGAACAATCTCATTGTGAAATCGCCGACTACTACCAAATTGGCACTGGGCAAGGTTTCCCACGGATCGTCCTGGGTCGGCCTGATCGGCGCTGCGATATGTGTGATCTGGTTGCTGGTGGCCATCTTCGGCCCATGGCTGGCACCGCATCCGGTCGGGGAAGTGGTCTCTGATAATGTCTTCGACACCCTGAGCGCTACTTACCCGTTCGGCACCGATTACCTGGGCCGCGACATGCTCAGCCGGATCCTCGTCGGCGCACGATTCACCGTCGGCCTGGCCTTGGTGGCGGCGGTGTTGGCCAGCGGTCTGGGGACCAGCTTCGCGTTGCTGTCGGTGGTGTCGCCGAAGTGGCTGGATGAGTTGATCAGTCGCCTGATGGACGCTTTCATTTCAATCCCCAGCAAGATGCTGGCGCTGATCATGGTCTCGGCCTTCGGCTCCTCGGTCACCTTGCTGATCTGCACGGCGGTATTGAGCTTCACCCCGGGCGCATTCCGCATCGCCCGCAGCATGGCGGTGAACATCGAAGCGCTGGAATATGTGCAAGTGGCCCGTACTCGCGGCGAGCGTCGGCTGTACATCGCCTGCGTGGAAATCCTGCCGAACATGCTCAACCCGGTGCTGACGGACCTGGGTTTGCGCTTTGGCTTCATCGTGCTGCTGCTCAGTGGCATGAGTTTCCTCGGGTTGGGTGTGCAACCACCGGATGCCGACCTCGGCTCGCTGGTTCGCGAGAACATCGGCGGTCTCAACCAGGGGGCGCCGGCCATCGTGATTCCGGCGTTGGCCATCGGCACCCTGACCATCGGTGTGAATCTGTTTATCGACCGACTGTCGTCGCGACGTAGTCGACGTTCGGGAGGTCATTGAAATGAGTGCATTAATTAGCGTTCAGGACCTGCGAGTGGTCGCCTGTGGCGAGCTCGGTGATGTGGAAATCGTCAAGGGCGTAAGCTTCTCCCTGCAGAAAGGCGAAGTGCTGGCGTTGATCGGTGAGTCCGGCTCCGGCAAGACCACTATCGCCCTGGCGTTACTCGGTTATGCCCGACGCGGTTGTCGGTTGGCGGGCGGGGTGGTGCAGATCGGCGAACACGACATGCTGGCGTTGAGCGAAGGCGAGCTGCAAGGCTTGCGCGGCAACCGTGTGTCGTACATCGCCCAGAGCGCCGCCGCGGCGTTCAATCCGGCGAAAAAACTTATCGACCAAGTGGTGGAGGGCGCGTTGATTCATGGCCTGGGCAGCAGGACTGTGCTTGAGGCCAAGGCCATCGAGTTGTTCCGCGACCTGGCCCTGCCAGACCCCGATCACATTGGCCAGCGTTACCCTCATCAGGTTTCCGGTGGGCAACTGCAACGTGTGATGGCGGCCATGGCGCTGATCAGCGATCCATTGCTGGTGGTGCTCGACGAACCGACGACGGCGCTTGATGTGACCACCCAGATCGATGTGCTGCGCGCCTTTAAACGGGTGGTCCGTGAACGTGGCGCGACGGCGGTCTATGTCTCCCACGACTTGGCCGTAGTGGCGCAGATGGCCGATCAGATCGTGGTGCTCAATGGTGGCGAGATCTTCGAACAGAGCGCCACGGCACCCTTGCTTAAAGGCCCGGCCCACGAATACACCCGCAGCTTGCTGGCGGCAGCACGGCCGGACACCACCATCCGTCCACCCTGCGGTGTCGCTGAAGACACGCCTTTGCTGACTATCCAGGGACTGACCGCCGGTTACGGCAACAAAAACGCGCATGGCATGCCATCGATCCTGGTATTGGAGGACATTGATCTGACGGTTCGCAGAGGCCAGGCGATTGGCGTCATCGGTGAGTCAGGTTCTGGCAAGTCGACTTTGGCGCGGGTTGTGGCCGGGTTGTTGGCGCCGGCCCTCGGCGGGCTGACCTTCGATGGCCAGCCCCTGGGAGGCAGCCTGTCGTCGCGCACCGACGAGCAGTTCCGACGCATTCAAATGGTCTTTCAGAATGCCGACACCGCACTCAACCCGATGCACAGCGTCAGCACTATTCTGAGTCGCCCGCTGAAGATGTACTTCGGCCTCAAGGGTGCGGCTTTGCGCGAGCGTATCGGTGAGTTGCTGGATCTCGTTCGTTTGCCGCGCACGCTGGCTGAACGTCGTCCGAACGAACTGTCCGGCGGGCAGAAACAACGGGTCAATCTGGCCCGGGCCCTGGCGGCCAAACCGGATCTGATTCTCTGCGACGAGGTGACCTCGGCACTGGATACCGTGGTCGGTGCAGCGATTCTCGAACTGTTGCGCGACCTGCGTCAGCAACTGGGCGTGTCCTATCTGTTCATCAGCCATGACATCTCCACCGTGCGAGCCCTGTGCGACGACATTGTGGTGATGTACAGCGGCCACAAGATTCAGGCCGGTACTCGACAATCGTACGCTGAAGCACCCTTCCATCCCTATACCGACCTGTTGATCCATTCGGTGCCGGAGTTGCGTCAGGGCTGGCTGGAAAGCTGCGGAACAACGACCTGTGGCACGCTGCCGCCTATAGGTGCGAAGGCCAATGTGCCAGGGTTGTGCACCTTCCTCAATCGCTGCCCGGTGCGGGTTGACGGCCTGTGCAATTGCGTCCCGCCGGATCGTCGGTTGATTGTTGGCGGCAGTGAAGTCCTTTGCCATCACGACAGTGCCGAGCTGCTGAAAGCTCAGCAGGATTCCAACAGCATGACCGTGGGAGCCTATGCATGAACGGGCGTTTCGTAAGGCTGGCCGAACAGGGCCGGCCCATCATCAAACTTCAGGTAGACGGCAAGCCTATCGAGGCGCTGCAGGGCGATACGCTGATGGTCGCGTTGCTGACTCAGGGTTCGGCCTTGCGCCAATCGGAGTTCGATTCGGGCCGCCGCGCCGGTTTCTGCCTGATGGGAGCCTGCCAGGACTGTTGGGTCTGGACCCGCAGCGGCGAGCGTCTACGCGCCTGTTCCAATGAGGTCCGTGAAGGCCTGGATATTGTCACCACACAACCGGAGGCGATATGGCCACTGCGCGGCTGAGCACTCATCGAGTCGTTATCGTCGGCGCCGGGCCGGCCGGTACACGTTGTGCCGAAACCCTGGTCGCCGCTGGATTAAAGCCCATCCTGATCGACGAGAATCGCCGGGATGGCGGGCAGATCTACCGTCGCCAGCCCGAAGGTTTTACCCGGGATTACGCCACGCTGTATGGCACCGAAGCCGCCAAGGCCAACGATCTGCACCAGAGCTTCGATCGCTTGCGCGGGCAGATCGACTATCGCCCGGACACGCTGGTGTGGAACCTGACACCGGGGCAACTGTGTTGTGTCAGCCAGGGCAAGCACTCGACGGTGGATTACGACGCGCTGATCCTCTGCACCGGTGCCACCGACCGCTTGATGCCGATCGAAGGCTGGCAGTTGGCGGGCACGTATAGTCTCGGTGGTGCGCAGATCGCCCTGAAATCTCAGGCTGTGTCCATCGGCCACCGCGTGGTGTTCATGGGCAGCGGGCCGTTGCTGTATCTGGTTGCCAGTCAGTATGTGAAGGCGGGAGCGAAGGTCGCGGCAGTGCTCGACACTTCGCCTCTGAGCAAACGCATCCTTGCCATGCCGAAACTGCTGGCGCGCCCGGGGTTGCTGTTCACCGGGATGAAGTTATTGGCGCAGTTGTATCGCGCGAAGATCCCGGTGCATCTGGGCATTTCGCCGCTTCAAGTGCAGGGCGATGCGGCCAGCGGTGTCAGTGGCGTACGCGTGCGCACGGCACGCGGTGAGACCTTGACGGTGGATTGCGATGCCGTCGCGCTGGGTTATCACCTGCGCCCGGAAACTCAATTGGCCGACCTGGCCGGTTGCCGTATGCGCTTCGATGAAGCGTCGAGCCAATGGTGGCTGGCTACGGATGAAGATGGCCGGACCTCGGTCAGCGGCGTGTATGCCGCCGGTGACGGTTCGAAGATTCGCGGCGCCGATGCGGCCGAACACGCCGGGAGACTGGTGGCCATGGCGCTGCTGGAGGATCAGCAGCAACCGATGAACGTCGGGTTGCGCGACGAACAACGGCACGTGCTGGCGGTAATGGATCAGTTTCGTCTCGGACTGGCCCAGGCGTTTCCGTGGCCTTCTGCCCAGGCCAAAGCGCTGCCGGATGAGGCGATCGTCTGCCGCTGCGAAATGATCACGGCCGGCGAGTTGCGTCGGACCGTCAGTGAGAAGGGGGCCTGTGAAGTCAACCGGGCCAAGGCCTTCAGTCGGGTCGGTATGGGCCGCTGCCAGGGGCGTTATTGCTCGCAGGCCGGGGCAGAGGTGATTGCCGCTGCCGCGGGCGTCAGCGTGCAACAGGTCGGCCGACAACGGGGGCAGGCGCCGGTCAAACCCCTTTCGATACTCACCGAGGAGGTGTCGCCATGACGGTACAGAAAGCCGATGTCGTGATTGTCGGCGGCGGCCTGATGGGCTCGGCGGCGGCGTTTTTCCTGCGCCTGCGCGGGCAGTCGGTGATTTTGCTGGAGCGCGACCAGATCGGTCAGTACGCCAGCGGCGTGAATTTCGGCAACGTGCGACGTCAAGGGCGTTATCTCGGGCAGCTGGAACTGGCCAATCGTTCCTGGGCGTTATGGAAGCGTCTGCCAGAACTGATTGACGATGACCTGGAATTCATCGCCAGTGGGCATATGCGGGTGTGTTACCGCGAAGACGAGATCGCCGAGCTGCAAGCCTACGCAGACGCTCCTGAGGCAGAGCAGCTGGAGCTGAAGATCTTTAGTGGCGACGAATTACACAAGCGCTTTCCGTTTCTCGGCCCGGATGTGAAAGGCGGCTCTTATGCCCCCCACGATGGGCATGCCAACCCGCGTCTGGCGGCCCCGGCATTTGCCCGCGCGGCACGACGCCTCGGTGCGCAGATCGAAGAGCGCACGGAAGTGGCCGAGGTGCAAAAGGTCGGCGGTGAGTTCCACATCAGCACCACCGACGGTCGTCAGTTCTGCGCCGCTCAGCTGTTGATCACCGCTGGCGCCTGGGGCCAAAAACTCTCGGCGCAATTCGGCGAACCGGTGCCGCTGGAAACCCATGGTCCGCAAATGGCCGTGACCGAGCCAGTGCCTTACGCCTTGCCGACAGTCATCGGTGTCTATACCAAGATTCCCGAGGAAGTGATTTATTTCCGCCAAATACCCCGTGGAAACATCATTATCGGTGGCGGCTATCGTAGCGAGCCGGACATGCTCAACCGCCGGGCCTATGTCGAGCCGCGCAGCATTCTCAATCAGTTCGATCAGATGCGTCGCCTGCTGCCGGGTGTCGGCAACCTGAACATCATTCGGGTCTGGAGTGGTATCGAAGGTTACCTGCCTGATTCCCTGCCCATAATGGGGCCGAGCGGCACCATTGATGGTTTGTTCTATGCGTTCGGTTTCAGCGGTCATGGCTTCCAGCTCGGTCCGGGCGTGGGCGATGTGATGGCGGAACTGATCAGCACCGGCAGCACCAGCACTTCGATTTCGCCGTTCTCCATCAACCGGTTCGCTGCTTCAGTCGAGCAACGGAGCAAGGTCTCATGAAGCCCCGTGTACTGGACATTCTTGAACGCCTGATGGCCTTTGAAACCGTCTCTTCGGAGTCGAACATGGCCTTGATCGAATACGTGCGCGATCTGCTGCTGACCAAGGGCATCGAGTCGCTGATCGTCAAGGACTCCACTGGCAAAAAAGCCAACCTCTTCGCCAGTACCGGGCCGCGGGAAGTGCCGGGGATTCTGCTGTCCGGTCATACCGACGTGGTGCCGGCAGCGGGGCAGGCCTGGACCTTTCCAGCGTTTCAGGCAACGGTGCAGGACGGACGGATTTACGGGCGTGGCAGTTGCGATATGAAGGGCTTTATCGCGTTGGCCATCGACTCCATGCTCGACGCCGCCGACCATTCATTGAGTCGGCCATTGCAACTGGCGCTGTCCCATGACGAAGAAATCGGCTGCGTGGGTGTTCGACGCTTACTGGACGTTTTGCACCTGGCACCGGTGCGGCCGTTTCTGTGCGTGATCGGTGAGCCGACCAATATGCAGTTTGTGCTCGGGCACAAGGGCAAGGGTTCTTACCGCACTTACTGTCGCGGTCTGGAGGCACATTCCTCCCTGGCACCGCGCTCGGTCAATGCGATTCATGTGGCCTGCGATTTCATTGCTGCGCTGCGTCAAAGCCAACATCAGCTACAAGAGCAGGGCGCTCAGGATACCGATTACGACGTGCCTTACAGCACTGTGCATGTCGGGCAGATTATCGGCGGCAAGGCGCTGAACATCGTGCCGAACTTGTGCACCCTGGATTTTGAAGTGCGTAACTTGCCGGCGGACGACCTGGATCAGTTCCTGGAACAGATGCGCGAGCGTGCCGAAGTGATCGTGCGCGAAGCCAAAAAGCTGTCCAGTGTGGCGGATATCGAAATCGAAACCCTGAACGTCTATCCGGGCCTCGATACCCACCCGAGCGTCGAAGCGGTGCGCTTCCTGAAAAACTTCGCCGCCCCGGACATTGGCACTGCCAAAGTTTCATTCGGCACTGAGGGCGGGCTGTTCAAACAACGCCTGGATGTGCCGGTGGTGGTCTGTGGCCCGGGCTCGATAGAACAGGCACACAAGCCTGACGAGTTCATCGAGATCAGCCAGATGGAAGCCGGCGAACACTTCCTGCAAGGGTTGTTGGGCTCGATGCGGCTTTAGTGTCCCGCTTGCTGACACCGAACATTGATTGGTGTACATATCCGTTTCTGTGGTCACGGCTACTATTGGTTTCGCTTTTACAGCGAGTCACTTGGAAAAACGGAACGCCGCCCGGCCTGTAGGAGCAGCCGGTCGACGCTCGATTGCTCGCGATGGAGGTCAACGATGACGCGGGGAGCCTGACACCCCGCGGTGCTCTCAGGTTTTTCGCGAGCAAGCTCGCTCCTACAGGGCCCGCCGCGATCGGCCATCCATGGCCGTGCGCGGCTAACCCGGCATCCATGCCGGGTTGCCCACTGCGCAGAACCTCCACTCGGCCTCTCGATATAGGTGCATCAAGATCAACAGCTGCAGGCGAGCTAACGCTCGGCCTGATGAGTGGTGAAAAGCAGAGCGGATGGGCGCTGATTTTTTTGTGGGAGCTGGCTTGTCGGGTCGCCGCATCGCTGCGATGGCGGCCTGTCAGCCGATCAATCTTCTCCGGATGTACCCAGTCCAACTGTGGGGGCCTGCTCGCGAAGCTGTTGATCTTGGCCTGCAAACTGAATGACATCGTCAAGCACTACATCGTCTGACCGCGACAATATCCATCACCCCACCAACAGTAGAGCCTGCCGTCGCATGCCGATTTTCAGCATTCGACGACTGCCGGGGCGGCGCTTTCAGCATCCTCGTCCGGGACGACACAATAGACTGAAGGCTGTCTCGGAACAGGACTCGACCATGCTCAACAATCGCCTGAAAGACCCCAGCCTGCTGGTAGAACTCGCTTACATCGACGGTCAGTGGATCAGCGCCGACAACGACGCCACCCTTGACGTCATCGACCCGGCCAGCGGCCAGTTGCTCGCCCGCGTACCCGCGATGCACGGCAGCGAAACCCGACGCGCCATCGAAGCTGCCGAACGCGCCTGGCCGGCCTGGCGCGCACGCCCGGCGGCAGAACGGGCGGCGCTGCTGGAGCGCTGGTATCAGGCGATGATCGACAACCTGGACGATCTCGCGTTGATCATGACCTGCGAGCAAGGCAAGCCGCTGAATGAAGCCAAGGGCGAGGTCCGCTATGGCGCCAGTTTCGTCAAATGGTTCGCCGAGGAAGCCCGCCGGGTTTACGGCGAAACCATACCGGCACCCAGTGGCGACCGCCGCTTGCTCACGCTCAAGCAGCCGGTCGGGGTTTGTGCCGCGATCACCCCGTGGAACTTCCCCAACGCGATGATCACCCGCAAATGCGCACCCGCTTTGGCGGCCGGCTGCCCGGTCATCGTCAAACCCTCGGATCTGACTCCACTGTCCGCCCTGGCTCTGGCGGTGCTCGCCGAACGCGTCGGCATTCCGGCCGGGGTGTTCAACGTAGTGACCGGTATGCCCTCCGGCATCGGCGAAGAGCTGACCGGCAACCCGACGGTGCGCAAGATCTCCTTCACCGGTTCCACTGCTGTCGGTCGGCTGCTGATGCGCCAGAGCGCCGAACACATCAAGCGCTTGAGCCTGGAACTGGGCGGTAACGCGCCGTTCATTGTGTTCGACGACGCTGATCTGGAACAGGCAGTGGCCGGCATCATGCTCAGCAAGTTCCGCAACGCTGGCCAGACCTGCGTTTGCGCCAACCGGATCCTGGTGCAGGACGGAATCTACGAGCGCTTCGCCCAGCGCCTGGTGGAGGAGGTGGGCAAGCTCAAGGTCGGCAATGGCCTGGACGCCGACGTGACCATTGGCCCATTGATCAATGCGGCCGCGGTGAACAAGGTCGCTCGGCATATCGACGATGCTTTGAGTCAGGGAGCCCGTCTGCTTTGTGGCGGTATCCCTGAGGGCGACAGCCAGTTCGTCCAGCCGACGGTACTCGGTGAGGCCCATGCCGGGATGTTGCTGGCCAACGAAGAAACCTTCGGCCCAGTTGCACCGCTGATGCGCTTTACCAGTGAAGAAGAAGCGCTGGCCCTGGCCAATGCCACGCCTTATGGCTTGGGCGCCTATTTCTTCACCCAGGATTTGCGCCGTTCATGGCGGTTCGGCGAGGCGCTGGAGTTCGGCATGATCGGTCTCAACACCGGGCTCATTTCCATGGAAGTCGCCCCATTCGGCGGTATCAAACAATCGGGTCTTGGCCGTGAAGGCAGCAAGTACGGCCTGGATGAATACCTTGAAGTCAAAGCCTTCCACATTGGCGGGCTGTGATCCGGTCACCGTTTGAACAGGACATTGAGGAGCCACGATTGATGAGCAAACTATTCAGAATCGCCGCGATTGCCGGCGATGGTATCGGCAAGGAAGTACTGCCGGAAGGACTGCGGGTACTGGAACAGGCGGCGAAGAAATGGCAGCTGGATTTGAGCATCGAAGTGCTCGACTGGGCGCACTGCGATTACTACCTGGAACACGGGCAGATGATGCCCGCCGACTGGTTCGAACAACTCAAGGGCTTCGACGCGATTTACTTTGGCGCCGTGGGCTGGCCGGACAAAGTGCCGGATCACATTTCCCTGTGGGGTTCGCTGCTGAAGTTTCGCCGTGACTTCGACCAATACGTGAATATCCGCCCGGTGCGGCTGTTTCCCGGCGTGCCGTGTCCGCTGGCCGGACGTGAAGCGGGGGACATCGATTTCGTGGTGATCCGAGAAAACACCGAAGGCGAGTATTCGTCGGTCGGCGGCAAGATGTTCGAAGGCACCGAGCATGAGTTCGTGCTGCAGGAGTCGGTGTTCACCCGGCGCGGCGTGGACCGGATTCTCAAGTTCGCCTTCGATCTGGCCCAGACCCGGCCGCGAAAACGTCTGACCGCGGCCACCAAGTCCAACGGCATTTCCATCAGCATGCCCTACTGGGACGAGCGCACGGCGCTAATGGCGCAGCAGTACCCACAGGTCAGCTGGGACAAGCAACACATCGACATTCTCTGTGCGCGCTTCGTGCTGCAACCGGATCGTTTCGATGTGGTCGTGGCGTCCAATTTGTTCGGCGACATTCTGTCCGACCTGGGACCTGCCTGCGCCGGTACCATCGGCATCGCCCCCTCGGCCAACCTCGATCCGGAGCGACGCTTCCCCTCGCTGTTCGAACCGGTCCACGGCTCAGCACCGGATATCTACGGGCAGAACATCGCCAACCCGATTGCGATGATCTGGTCCGGTGCCTTGATGCTGGATTTCCTGGGCAATGGCGATGAGCGCTACCGTGCGGCCCATGACGGTATTCTCAAGGCCATCGAGCAGGTTATCTCCGAGGGGCCGATCACCCCCGATCTGGGAGGGCAGGGCTCGACCCAGGATGTCGGTATGGCAATCGCCGCGGCGCTTTGAGCTGAGGAAACACCCGGTCGGCTTCACCGCTCTACTCATTCTTGTGTGTCACCCTTTTAGCCCGTTCACACTGCGGGCTTTTTTTGGTTCATCACGGATTACCGGGAAAGATGCTCTCGATCTACGCAACTATCGACCCGGTGCACGGCCCTGGATGGACTAATTGCGGACTATATTGAGGGGGAGGGTTGTCGTCTTTGTGCGCGCAGAATTGGCGCGAATACGATCGGTCGCACATATCCCGTTCGGCCAAAAGCGGTCTACGTACTGGCGCGAACAGAGGGTTCGTGCATGGCCTGCTCTACCACCAGCGGCGGCGGACTCACGGCCGCGTTGTTCAGGTTCAATCGGGGGCGCTGCTCAGGATAGGCTGCGCACACGCGCTCCCAGAATGCTTCCCCAGCGACAGACTTGTCTGACATCAGCTGCACTTCCATTCCCGCTTCTCACCTCTGTTTGAATGGTGACTGGGGCTTGGGCACTCGCCACGCCCACGAGCTTCAATGGCGCGATCAGTTATCTCTTCAGAGCTGCCTGGTCCATCAATAGCCGTTCGTCAAAGCCGATATAAATTAGGGTTTTACCGAGTCTTCGAGCGTGCGCGCCTGAGCGTCAATGGGCGGGTCGCTGGGCGGTTCAGTGACTGGCTTATCGTCGCCCATGGATTTGCGGAACCCCCTGATCGTATCGCCGAGATCCGCCCCCAAGCCTTTCAGGCGCCTGGTTCCGAACAGCGTGACCACGATCAACAGGATGATCAGGAGTTTTCCGGTACTGAAGCCACCCAATCCCATTGTCTGTACTCCGCAAGTTATTGATCGGTTTTGTGGTGGGGCCGGCGAAGGAGAAATCCATCTGCCGGCGCTAACGCGGTTCGAGTTACTTGACGACGTAGAACTTGCGTACATAGACGCTGCTGTTCCAGGCGCATGGGGCGCCTCGGGGCACGAACACTGTATCGCCAGTGTTGACCGTCAAATGGGTCCCGTCCGCTACCTGGAGAGTGACGCTACCTTCGAGCAGGTGCATCAGTTCATGCAGCATGTGCGGCCTCGCCTTGCGGGTATAGGGTGTCGAGTCCCAGACGCCGATGCGCAGGTTGGTCGGTTCTTCCACAAATAAATTGTGCGAGCGACATTGCGGTGCGGGGCTTAGCAGAATTTCTGCATCCGGTGCTGCCGAGGGAGAGAGCAGGGTTAGTTGGGGGAGAGGCGTTAACCCGGGATTGCATGCCTCAACGAGCTGGGTATCCGCGCAGAATGCCCAGAGAGAGTCGGGTTGCGCATCGACTTGAAGACACGTACCCCGGGCAATCACTGCACTATCACCGGGATTTAGTTGGAGCGTGCCATCCTGACTCTGCAGGGTGACTTGTCCCGCGTGTACCACAATCATTTCGCTGTAGGGATATTCATTGACGCTGAATTGTCCGCTCGCCTGGACCACGCCAGCAGCAATGTCATCCGTCCCGACATATGCAATATGCCTGTCGAAAGGATCGTTGGCCCCTAACGAACCGGGGGTGAATTTTGTTGAAACGGGACTGCCGTCGGCGTGTGCCAACAGCACTGCAGTGGGCTCTTGCATGAAGGAGTTTCTCCAGGAATATGTGTCGTGTGGCGTTGGATGGATCTGTGGGGTTTGTCAGCCGATGGCCTGAGTCACCAGCGCAAACTGGCGCACTCCGCCGAAAGCCTGCGGTGGGGTACCACGAGCCATTTGCGCAACGGTGTCGACCTGCTTCAGCCCGGCTTCCTCCAGCCAAGGGGCCAGTCCGCTATCGGACGGTATATCCATGCGCACGAATGCGTCCGGCACTTGGGCCAACAACACCGCGATCAAGTGCTTGGCTTGCTCTGGATTTTCCGCGATGACCGGGCCGATGCAGCGACCACGGCCGAATGGGCGCAGCATGGCGAAGGCGCGTAGCTGACCCCCGCGCTCGATACCGACCGAGTGTTCGACAGTATCGAACAGATCGTTGAGCACGGAGTGTCTGTTCAGGCCGCTGCCGGCGTTGGCCAGTTCGATTTGATCGCTTCGATCGGCTTCGGTCAGCGGGCGGCAGCGCTCACCGGCTGGCAGATCATTGGGTACTGGAGGCAGCACATGCCCCTGATGTTGTTGAATATGTCCAAAGTCAATGAATCCCTGACTGGCATAAAGTGGGGCACCGGCCAGCGTCGCATTGAGCATGGCGGTACGTGATCCGCAAGCCTCAAGTGCCAGTTCCATCAGCTTGCGACCTATACCCTGGCCCTGGTACTCATCACTGACGATCACCAGGCCGATAGTGGCGTAATCTCCCTGCGCACAGGTGAACGCAGTACCGATCAGATGACCTCCATCTTCTACGACAAAACCCTGCGCGATGCGCTGCAACATGGCCCATTCCTCCAGGCGGTGGGGCCATTTCAACTGTACGGACAAGGCGTGGGCCAGCGGCACATCGGCCGGGGTCATGGGGCGATAGGTATACGCAGGGCGTTGCGAGTTGGACATGACAGATCTCCGTAGACAGGGAGCGTGACCGGTCGGATTTCTCCGCTGAAAGTGTTGGTATCTCACCTGCTGTGAGGCCTGACAAGAGGCGGTCATTGATTCGGCAGATTCTGTAGGCGACAGCGCTGCAGGCCACAGTTGCTGCTCAAATGAGAGGCAAGATCGGCAGCAAATACCGGGTCGGTTTTCAGGCTGCAGGGCAAAGCCAAAGGCGCTGCTGATGGGTACATTGCTTAAAAAAAGCGTGGGCACGCTCCCTTGCAGGAGCTGCGATGCGGCGATCCGACTTGTCGGGTCGCCGCATCGCAGCGATGGTCGATAGCGATAACGCTTGTGAACCGGATAAACGCGGCGTACTTGAGTCCATCGCCAGCAAGCTGGCTCCTACAGTTTCCCTGGATTGCGTGAAGAACCTAAAAAATCTGGCGCCAGTTGGTTGTTACTGGTGAGTTGACAGCCGTTGCTCAGTAACTTCGCTCGCGGTCAACCTGGCCAAGCATTGACTCACCGCGTTGATGCCGGCGGATATTCTCCAGCAACACGCTAAACGCACTTTCCGGTTGGGTCATCGCAGCGATATGCGGTGTCAGCAATATCTGCGGATGGTGCCAGAAGGGATGGTCCGGCGCTGCCGGCTCCTGTTCCAGTACGTCGAGCACCGCCGCGCTGAGCTGGCCGCTGGCCAAAGCCTCCAGCAGATCCTCTTCTATCAGGTGCCCACCCCGGCCCATGTTGACCAAGGCAGCACCTTTGGGCAGGTGCTGGAACAACTGTCGGTTGAGAATCCCTTTAGTCTGCTCGGTCAATGGCAGGACACAAAGCACTATGTCGCACTGGCTGAGGAACGCTGGAAGTTGCTCGGCACCCGCAAAGCAGTCCACCCCGGCAATGCGATGCTCACTGCGTGCCCAGCCCGATAAGTCGAACCCAAAGGTCTGCAAGGTGGCCAGAATCTGTTGAGCCTGTGTGCCGAGACCCATTACACCTACCCGCCGTTTGGCTGCCGGTTGCAGCAGGTGAGCCTGCCAGCACCGAGCCATTTGTTGCTGGCGATAACGGAGCATATCCCGGTGCAGGCTGAGCACCGCAAAACTGGCGTATTCGCACATGCCCCGGGTGATGCTCGGGTCGAGTAAACGTACCACCGGCAGGGTCGTTGGCAGACGGTCAAGGTCAAGTTGGTCGACGCCGGCCGACAAGGCGAACAGTACCTGCAGGTTTGGCAACAATGTTTCGAGATCGTCCGGCGCCTGCCAGGCTGCCAGGTAGCGAATATCCTTCGGATCGCCGATGTCCGGCCAGGCACGCCATTCGATATCTGGAGCGTGCTCAGCGAATAGGCGCTTCCATTGTTCGCCGCGCACCGGGTCAGCTTTATAGAGCAGGGCCATGGGTAACTTCTCGCTTCAGATTGGGAGTATCCAGCATGCCCGAGTGGCAGAGCAGGATATGTCGAAAGAATCTGCGTAAACGCATAACGTTGCGTTGTATGGGGCGCATGTCGGCAGATTCCATGGGCGCTGGCTACAGCTGAAGGATTCTGCTGTTTACCAGGGTGAAAACAGTCGATCCGAATTTCTCAGAGGCCAAGTTCGGCTTAGACAATTGCGTCGAAAGCTTAACCTTTGGAACACATCGCAGCCGTTTCCCGGTTGCCAGGTTCACTATGGGAGATGCCATGAACAGTAAAGTCGAAGAAACCCCGAGTTTGCTCCGTCAGCGCGATCAATTCGTGCCACGGGGTTTGGTCACGGCACACCCGCTGGTCATCGACCGGGCCCAGGGTTCTGAAGTGTGGGACGTGGACGGGACGCGCTACCTGGACTTCGTCGGCGGCATTGGCGTTTTGAACATCGGTCACAATCACCCGAAGGTGGTCGCGGCAGTGCAGACCCAATTGCAAAAGATCAGCCATGCTTGCTTCCAGGTGGTGGCCTACAAACCCTACATAGACCTGGTACAGCGTTTGTGCGAGTTGGTGGGTGGCCAAGAAGCCTACAAGGCGGCGCTGTTTACGTCTGGTGCAGAGGCGGTAGAGAACGCGGTGAAGATCGCCCGCGCGCATACCAATCGTTCAGCCGTTATCTCCTTTCGTGGCGGTTTCCATGGGCGTACTTTACTGGGTACGACCCTGACTGGCATGAGCCAACCCTACAAGCAGAACTTCGGGCCCTTCGCTCCCGAAGTCTTCCATACCCCATACCCTAACGCCTATCGTGGTTTCAGCAGTGAGATGGCGCTGCAAGCCCTGAACGAATTGCTGGCGACCCAAGTCGCTCCGGATCGAGTAGCTGCGATCATCATCGAGCCGGTGCAGGGCGACGGAGGCTTCCTGTCCGCGCCGCCGGAATTTCTCCAGGCGCTGCGGGCTCTGACCGAGCAACATGGCATCGTGCTCATTCTCGATGAGATTCAGACCGGATTCGGCCGTACCGGTAAATGGTTCGGCTTCCAGCACGCCGGGATTCAGCCGGATCTGGTCACCGTCGCCAAGAGCCTCGCCGGTGGTTTGCCAATATCGGGCGTGGTAGGTCGTGCGCACATCATGGACGCGCCATTACCCGGTGGTCTCGGCGGTACCTACGGCGGTAACGCCCTGGCTTGTGCGGCCGCGTTGGCGGTGATCGAAACTTACGAGCAGGATCAGTTGCTCGAGCGTGGTGAGGTATTGGGCGAGCGGCTGCGTCAGGGCCTGCTGCGCTTGCAGGCACGTCACCCTCGTATTGGTGACGTGCGCGGCACCGGCTTCATGCTGGCAATCGAATTGATCAAAGACGATGAGGCCCGTAGCCCCGATGCAGAGCTCACCCAACAACTGATCGATCAGGCCAGGATTGGCGGGCTGTTGGTGATCAAATGCGGGGTGTACCGAAATGTGCTGCGCTTCCTGGCTCCTCTGGTAACCGAAGAAAATCAGATCGACGAAGCGCTGACAATTCTTGAAGCGGCATTGTTGCGAGTGTTGGATTAATCTCAGGTCTCGGTTGGCGCAATGTAGCAATGCGCCGACCGAGGGCATTTAGAGCACATGGATTGATGAATGCATCATGGGAGGCTACACACCATGTACCTGACTGATTATTGTGCACTGCTGATCGATTGCGACGAAGTCCTGGTCGATCGGGATTCCGGTATCTGGACGGCCCTGCAACCTTTGCTCGAAAACCATCCGGGCATGCCAGGCAGGGAAGAGGTATTGGCTGAGTTTGACGAGGCGGTGCGCACGCTCTATCCACGTTTTTCCGAGTTGGGCTTCAGTGGCTTATTGTGCTTTGCCCATCGTCAGCTGGCCGAGCGTTTTGGGCTCAAGGCCAGTTGGGAAGAGGGCATGAGTTTCGCCCGTTCGGCATGCAACTGGTCGCTGTTCGAGGACGCGCCCGGTGCCATGTTGTATCTGCGCAAATTCTATCGGCTGCTGGTGTACTGCGATAGAGATGCCGAGGATCGCGAACAGCTCTGCGAGCGTTTGGGGATTGTGCCCGAAGACCTGCATTCCCGAGCCAGTAATCCATTGGAGGACAGCGAGTGGTTGCTGGCCAACAACCTGGAGCCCAAAAATATTCTGCAGATTTCCAGACCTCCTGCGCAGCCGCCAAAATTGGCTGGTTTGTGCCTGATCCGCCGTGGTCATGAGAATTATACTCAGGAATATTCCGCAGATTTTTACATCACAAGCATGGCCGACCTGGTCGCGCAGCATCAGCTATCTTTGCGACGTTGAGTTTGCTAAAACCACTGTCTAACTGAACGGCAATCAAGAGGTACCCGATGGAAGGTTTAATTAAACTAGACCGAATTGATATCAGTATCCTGGTTGAGCTTCAAAAAGACGGTCGAATGACCAACGTCAGTCTGGCCGATGCGGTGGGCCTGTCATCCAGTCCATGCTTGCAGCGGGTCAAACGGCTTGAGTCGGCTGGCTATATTTCCGGGTATAGAGCTCATCTAAACCTTGCCAAGATCACCGACTCGGTCACGGTATTTACTGAAATCACGCTCAGCGACCATAAACGGGAGGACTTCGCCAAGTTCGAGTCCAATATTCGTTTGGTCGATGAGGTGCTTGAGTGCCATTTAGTCAGCGGCGGTTACGATTACCTGGTGCGCTTCATGACCTGCAGTATTCAGCATTATCAGGAAGTGATCGAAGGGCTGCTGGACAAGAATATCGGTATTTCCAAGTACTTCAGTTACATCGTCATCAAATCCCCAGTACTTAAAGATGGGGTCCCGCTGCGTAGGCTATTGCGTCACCATTAAATGGTTCGCTGACGGCACCTAGCTTGTGCGTTCCTGGATTGAACGCCAGACGCGATGCTCGCTCAACATCAACGTCGCTATAGCTACCAGCACAGGTACAAAGGCAAGCGCACAGATAACGGCCCAACCGTATCGATTCAATATGCCTCCCGATGCAAACGAGCCGAGCACCACGGCGCCAAAGACAATGAAATCATTGAACGCCTGGACACTGTTTCTTTCGCTTGTTTTATGACACTGAAGGACGAGCGCAGAGGCGCCGACAAAACCGAAATTCCAACCAATCCCCAGAAGCACCAAACATAGATAAAAGTGGTAGGGCTGCACACCGGCAAGCCCGACAGCAATAGCAACGCCGGTTAACATCAACCCCATCAACACAACGCGGTTTGCTCCAAAACGGCGGATCAGATTTCCAGTGAAAAAACTGGGTGCGTACATTGCGATGACGTGCCACTGCAATGCCAGGTTCGATGATTCCAGTGAAAGATCCTCATGCTTCATTGCCAGTGGGGCCGAAGTCATCAGGAAATTCATCAAGGTGTAAATGATGACGCCACAGAGCATGGCGTTGATGAGTCGAGGCTGCCGAACAATCACCGCAAGCGGGCGACCTGGAGTACGAACAGCTGCCTCATGGCGTGGCAAATCGACACCTGACAGCACCACCGCCGAAACCACTGCCATTAATGCGGCTGCAACGTAAGTAACGATAAACAGGTGTGACTCCCATAGGTCCATCGTATAGGTGACCGTCTGTGGACCTAGTACACCCGCCACTAGCCCGGCAGCCATGACGATTGAAAGCGCCCAGGGCTGCCTGTTTTCTGGAACGCATTCTGCGGCGGCGAAACGAAACGTCAGCACCACAGCGGCATAAGCGCCACCCAACAGCATCGCAGCACAGAAAATGAAAAAGGAGGACAAATAAATGCCAATCGCAGCCAGCACTCCCATCAGGATGCCGCACAACGCTCCCAGCATAAACACGAGGCTGCGCCCATAGCGCTGCGCAATGGCACCGGCAGGTAGCGTGCAGCTCGCCATGCCCACGACAAAAATGGAGATGGGCAGCGTCGCCAATGCCTTATCCGGTGCAAGCATGTCTCCCACAATAGCGCCGGTTGCATAGACGATGACTGAGTTACCACCCGCCAATGCCTGGGCGGTTGCCAGGCGAAAAATGTTGCTGTTCCCGGATGTGGCTGACACGACTTCTCTCCCTTGAATGAATCGTCCCTTAATGCTGCTGCCGTTGCATCGCCAAGACGGGTTACCCGGATGACGATGAACGCAGTGCTGCATTTGACAGGCATCTCTGCCGACCCGTTGGCGCCTCTTACACACCGCCGTACTGATACACGGTCGCACTCCAGTACTGGTTGCCGTTACGTTTTTGGCGAGCCCATCCGTCGGCCACCAGTTGATTGGCGATCATTCGATTCATAAAGCCGTGACCGAGCAGCAGAACCGGTCCATCGCTGGCAAGGGACTGCAATCGTTTGGCTGCCACACTGGCGCGCATCCTCGCAGTGCCGGCGGATTCGACGTTGCGCGAGTAACCGCACAGCCATAAGACTCGAAGGATAAATGCCCAGGTAAACGGCGATAGCCGTGGCCGTTTCCAATGACCAAAAGGCAGTTGTGCTTCGCAGAAAAGTGCGTCTACCAGCGCAGGCTTCAGGCCGAGCGCCTGGACGGAGGTCAGCGCACGAGGCGCGCTGCTTGAAACAATCACCGTGGCGGTTGCGGCGAGTTGCAGACTGGCATGCGGGACCGGGTGGTGGGTAATTTCGGATCGGTTGTATTGTTCGATCCAGTCTTTCATCTCGAGCGCTGAGATCTTGTCGGTTGCGGCCAGTTTTGGCTGGCCGTGACGCATCAGGATGATTTCCCTGTTCACAAATTGACGTCCTTGTTCTGGTGTGTGGTAAATGACCAGCAAGTGCGGTCTCGGGAACTCAAGGTACCCCTCGCGTACCCGCATAAAACCGCACAATGAGGCTCGAGATTATCGGCTTTGGGACTGGACGGTAATCCCTTCTGCGAAAGTCAGTTGTCGACCATGACCGATGAGCTTTTTTTCTTCGAGGCGCGCGCACTGTGCTTTTCAAACCAGCCGTGATCACGGTACCACGCCACGGTGTCAGTGATTGTCTGCTCTAGCGTCCGGAAACTCAGGCCAAGCTCCTGCTCGCTCTTGCGATGGTTGAAGCAGGAGCGGTCCTCCTCTCGTATCAACAGGCGCAACGTGGCCATGCTCAGCAGAATGGGCTTGCCGGTCAGGCGCGCATAGATCTCCTGCACAGTTGCCAAGGTGTATAGAAAGGGCAGCGGTAGTTGTCGAACGGGGGTCTTTACGCCAGCGATACGTCCTAGAACAGGGACCAGCTGACGCATCGTCATATTCCGGCCCGCCGCGAGATAGCGCTCACCTCGTCGGCCCTGTTTGGCGGCAGCAATCAGCGCCCATGCCACATCACGGGCATCGACAACGGAGAAGCTGCCAGGGATCAGCCCGGGCAACTTGCCGTTCACGACATCGTTGACCAATTGTCCCGAGGAGGTCGGGCCAATGTCGGCAGGGCCCCACATCCAACCGGGCAGGACCATGCAGGCATGCATCTCGGGATGTGCTTCCAGGAACGACAGGACGACACGGTCGGCGAGGATCTTGCTGCGGTAGTAGTCATCCGCGTCGGCGTCGGCCCGCAGACATGTCTCATCGATGGACGAGCCAGGTGCGCCGTCGAGCACGGCAATGGAAGAGGTATGGACGAACCGTCGTATACCGGCGCGGTAGGCCTGGTTAAGCAGGCGCCGCGTACCAGACACATTGATCTTTTCGAGTTCTTTCCAGTGGCTGCCGCCCTTGTAGTTGTCGCGAAAGAACGCCGCGGTGTGGAACACCGTATCGCAACCTTGCAGCGATGCTGCGAATGCGTCGACATCGGCCATGTCACCCACGACCAGCTCCACCCCCGGCAGATTGTTGAACTGCTGTTCACCTTTGGCTCTTGAGCGGACCAGGCCTTTGACCGTGTAGCCACGAGCGACCAATTCACGCACCAGGTTGTTGCCCAGCAAGCCGGTTGCTCCAGTAACAAATGCGCTGCGCATGGCTCAACCCTCACCCTGTTCGGCTAACGGCATCAACACCGCGCTGTCGAAGAAGACCTCTTCACGGATGGCCAGCCCGTTTCTGAAGGTGAAGTGTGCGGCGTAGTGCACGGTAATATGGCGTCCATGGGGTGCAATCACCCGGCCTGGCAGCACCAAGGGTGCGGCGAAGGTGCCGGTCAGTAAGGCAGTCAGCGCCAAACGATCGTCAGCGACCATGAATGGGGTGAAGGTCACTTGGGCATCAGGGAACGCTTCGAACAGCGCAGTCTCTCGTTTGCGCATGGCGTCGCGACCGGTTTGAATCCCCATGCCATCGACGTAGATGAAGTCTTCGCAAACCAATGCAAGCATCGCCTCCACATCACGGCGATTGAAGGCTCTTGAGGCGCGTTCCGCATAGTCGTTGGGGCCAGTAGTCATTACAGTCCATTCCATTCGTGTCGAGGGTCTATAGATATACCTTTGAGGCCTCCCCCGAAAAACAGCGACTACTGCATAATGGATTTGCACATATGCAGACCAGGGAGGACAGGACGCATGGCGTTGCAAGCAAATTGGGACGATCTTCGTCTGCTGTTGGCAGTCTCGCGGCGTGGCAGCTTCCTTCAAGCTGGCCAGTTGCTGGGTATCGCGGCGTCTACCGTGTCCCGCCGCCTGACCCAACTTGAGGTCGCACTGGGCGAGCCACTCGTCGAGCGGGGCGTTGAAGGATGCTGGTTGACCTCGCGGGGCCAATCCCTCGTGGAAGTTGCCCTGGCTGCGGAAGCGGGCTTGAGGCGTCAAACCGCTGCAGGCATATCCGAGCCACACACAGAGCTGGCTGGCAGTGTCCTGGTCAGTGCAGGCGAGGGGTTCTCGTCTTGCGTGCTGGAGGCCGCGAGTCGCTTCACTTCTCTGCACCCGCGTTGCTCGGTGGAGCTTTTGGTAACAGCCGACTTTCACAAGATCGTCCGCGGCGTGGCAGACATTGCTGTACGTACCGCTCATCTGGGTGAGCCGTCGCTGATTTATCGACCCATAGGCCGGCTCGCCTACGGTGTCTTCGCTGATGCAGGTTATCTGAAGCGGTTTCCAGGGGTGACCCCGGCCACTGCGGTCAATGTTGCCTTGCTTCCCCCGCTGGACATGTTGCCGCAAATGCGTGCGGCAAAGGCCGGTGGTCTGGACCGCGCGCAGATCAGCGTGAATTCGTTCGCCGTGCAGCTCGAATCGGTGAGGCGAGGTATGGGGGTGGCCGTACTGCCCCGTATACTGGCGAAGGATCTGATCGGGTTGTTCCCGGATCTCCACCTTCCAGATATGGAGGTCTATCTGGTGACCCGGCCTCAGGCATTGAAGCAGGCCCACATCAAATGTTTTTTTGCCATCCTGGAGCAGGTGCTGCTCGAAGCCCTGTCCATGGAAAATGTCGAAGGTTACCTCTTGGGGGGTGGCCCGTGAGTATCGGGGCAATAACGATCTCTACCGCGTACGGGTCACCGTGCAATAGACTGGGTTTGCGGTGAGCGTGGAGCGCTTGTCAAATACCCACTCAAAGGATGAGCACATGAGCCGTACCGACCATATCTGCCTGATGGCAACCTATAACAAATGGATGAACGAAAAGATCTATGGAGCGGCCAGGTGCTTGTCCGATGATGAGCTATCAGCTGATAGAAAAGCGTTCTTCAGGTCGATTCTCGGGACGCTGAACCACGTGGCAGTCGGAGACACCGTGTGGCTAAAGCGATTCGCCAAACATCCAGCGAACCGCTCGGCATTGGAGCCGGTGAGGCGATTTTCTGATCCGAAAAGCCTTGACCAGGCGTTGTTCTCTACTATTCGAGAACTCTCAGTGTATCGAGAGACGCTTGATCAGATCATCGTCGAATGGGCCAGCTCTATTACAGAGTCCGATCTGGATCACACCCTCCATTATGCGAGCTTGAAGGGGGTAGTGTCGGACAAGGATTTTTTCGGCCTGGTGATGCATTTCTTCAACCATCAGACCCATCACCGTGGCCAGGTTACTACGCTGCTTTCACAGGCTGGTGTCGACATAGGTGATACAGATTTAGTCGTCCTCATCCCATCCCGATCCGGCGTATGAAGAAAAGCGGGATACCGGTATTGAGAATTCACCGCCAAAAGGGGTAATTCGATTCGGATCGCACTGATTACATCGCTGTCGCCCTGGCTTGATCCATGACGAACACCTCGCACCGCTGGTGGTGAACGTGCGGTGTCCCTCCGCATCGTTGCCTACCTGATAGCTAATCCCGGGGGGCAGGGTGACCTTGCGACACAAGCGTCTGGCAAAGCCATCTGGTCATCGCCCAGAAACCAAGGCACGGGATTGACTCCGGTGGCAGGGCCAATGATGGTGCAGTCAGCGGCCCTCATGCGACACTCCCCGCCCTACAAATCAGGGAGCGTGTTGACATGGTGCGTTTGCTTGCGGTCTCAGGGAGTCTTCGTGAGGTCTCCTCTAACTCAGTACTGTTGCGTGCAGCTGAGGTTCTCTGTCCCGAAGGGCTGTCGATAGCGCATTATCACGATGTTGGCCAGTTACCTCATTTCAACCCGGATTTCACGGAAAATCCTCCTGAATCCATCAGGGGCTTACGCTTGAGTATCGCCCACGCGGACGGCGTTCTGATCTCTTGCCCTGAGTACGCTCGCGGAATTCCCGGCTCATTCAAGAATATGCTGGACTGGCTCGTTAGCTCTGAGGAGTTCCCAGGTAAACCCGTTGCTCTTTTCAACGCTTCACCTCGGGCTTCGCACGCGCAGGCGGCACTGCGGCTGGTTCTGGAAACAATGTCGGCTTGTATCGTGGAGCAAGCATCGATATCCGTAAATTTGCTTTCCACGCAATTGAGTGCAGAGACTATCGCAAATGATCCAACGATCCGCCCACTGATCGTTTCGGCACTTGAAGCATTCAAGCAGCAAATCGATGGTAAAAAAGCGGGCTGATACACGTACGGATCATGGCCATTGAACCGTGCAGACTGGATCAAACTCATGATCGCCACCGCCCCGTTTTCTGCTGCGTAGAGATCCTGCAATGAGCCAGTTCTTGCGTCCAGGAGCCCATGGTCGGATCTGGTTGTCGGCCCAATTGTAGTTAATGGGAACCGCCCCGTCATCAAGGTAGCGCGATAGTGCTGCCCAGCGTTTCAGGCTGTAATCCAGTGCTCTGCTGATAGCCGAAACCGTCATGCACCAGAACTTTCATACGAGTAGCGCGCCGGTTGGCGAACAGATAAGCACAGTGCGGCTTAGCCGCGCCGAATACCGCGATCACCTTGGCCAACGCAGTCTCGGTGCCTGCACGCATGTCCATCGGCTCGGTGGCGAGCCAGATGGAATCGATGCGGATCATCGCAGCAGATCTCGCAGAAAAGTCGCGCAGGCAGCAGCACTTTCGGTTGCCCAGTTCACTTTTGCGAAATTGCACTCCACTTGACCACCCGTTCGCATTTGACCTGAACAATCATTTGCATTCGTTCTGACCACCAATTGCATCGGATTTGACCAGCTTGCTTCGTGGCCATGACCGGCAGAGAACGGCCATTAGCGGTCATTGGTGGGCGCACAATTACATTTCCTGAAAATTCAATGCGCTCAAGGTGCCCTCTGTAAAGCTCTGCCCAATTGTCCAAATCTCCGCCAGAGACTGCGCACGCAGCCTACCTCGCGGACTTCCAGGAGGGCGATACATGCGCTTTGAGATGGTCTGCGTCCCCAGGGGATTCAGTTGGACTCACATTCTCGGATCAGTTTCTTGTTGATCTTTCCAACGCTGGTTTTTGGAATATCTGCAACGAACTTGAACTGTCTGGGAATCGCCCATTTGTTGATACGGCCGGACGCTACAAACTGCTGTAAATGCGCTTCGAGCTGCGCTTGATCGAGGTGTTTGCCAGGTACGCAGACCACCAAAGCCATGGGCCGCTCGCCCCATTGCTCATCGGCGATGCCGACTACAGCAACAGCACTGACCGACGTGTGCTCGCTGATGAGGCTTTCCAGCTCCAGAGAACTGATCCATTCCCCGCCCGTTTTGATCACATCCTTGATTCGATCCTTGATTTCCACCACGCCTCGGGGATTGATCGAGGCCATGTCACCGGTGTGCAGCCATCCATTTCGCCACAGCTCTGCGCCCATTTCCTGATCCTTGAAATAACCTTGGGTCAACCATGGCGTGCGCACCACGATTTCGCCCAGCGATTCACCATCATGAGGAACGGCCTTGCCCCCCGCATCGATGATTTTCAGATCGACCATCGGTATTGGCGTCCCCGTCTTGATGCGACTGGAAAGCTGGGTTTGCGCCGGTTGCTCAAGATCCTGGGCATGCAGGTAGGTGGTGCAGAGCAATGGGCAGGTTTCGGACATCCCATACGCGCTGTGCACGCGAATGCCACGGCTGGTCGCCTGCTGTGCGACTCCCATGGTCATGGAGCTTCCACCCAGCAGCATTTTCCAGCCAGCGAAGTCGGTCTGAGTTGCCTCTTCGCATCCAAGGATCATTTGCAAAATCGTCGGTACACAGTGAGAAAACGTGACCTTCTCTTCACGGAAGAGTCTTGCCAGGCGATTGGGTTCGTAGCGACCGGGGTAAACCTGTTTGACCCCCATTAGAGTGGCAACATAAGGCACGCCCCAGGCATGAACATGGAACATGGGGGTAATGGGCATGTAGACGTCATCGGAACGCAGTAGTGGCTGGCCTTGAAAGGCACTCAAAGTGCCGACGGCATTCAAGGTGTGCAGCACCAATTGGCGGTGCGAGAAATACACCCCTTTGGGATTGCCGGTGGTGCCTGTCGTGTAAAAAAGCGTCGCCACCGAGTTTTCATCAAAATCAGGAAAGTCGTAATCTTCATTGGCCGTGGCCAGCAATCGCTCATACTCCCCCAGCACCGGCAAGTCGGTAGCGGTTGCATCGTCGTCAGTCAGTTGAATGTAACCTTTGACAGTCGATAACCCCTCCTGAATCTGCTCGATCAGGGGCAGAAAATCGTCATGGACCAGCACCAGATCGTCTTCGGCGTGATTCATGGTGTAGCGCACCTGGTCTGCGGAAAGGCGAATATTCACAGTGTGCAAAACCGCGCCAATCATCGGGACAGCAAAAAAACACTCCAGATAACGATGACTGTCCCAGTCGAGCAGCGCTACGGTATCGCCTGCCTTGACGCCCACCGCCGTCAAGGCGTTGGCCAAACGCTGTATCCGCTCATTAAGTGTCCGATAGCTGTAACGCAATTTGTCGGCATAGACAATCTCTTGCTCTGGCTCGTACCGGGCTCCTGACAGCAGCAAGCGCTTGATCAATAGTGGGTAGGCATAAGCGTCTGGCGCTGGCTTGATTATTTTTGTTTTCAGCATGGTGTTACTTCTCACTCCTGTCTTTCAGGCATTGGCCCAGCTTCCTCCCGCCGATAAACAGCCAGTACGGAAACTGCATACACTTCGAACCGTGGTGAGGCACAGTAGGTTTTGCCTGATCGATACGCTGTGCATTTCGTGTCAGGGGCTAGCCTTTTGATGACAGAAATCAACGAGTGCTTCCTCCCGAATCGAGACAGGACAGGTTTGTAAAGTCACTTGGATGGAATACTGCCAAGATGGTTTTCATTTCGTACCCAACCCTCTATAAAGGGTTCGATGCTGCATACTCGCTTGCCATTCACGACAACAACTAATGCCCATGCATTGCGCAGTAGAGGCAAGTGAAAAAAACAATAATGAGGCAACTTTAATGGCCCTGATGGCTCGTACCGCTGCCCTGACGAATTACCTGGAACTGTGCGCGCAGTTGGGTGTTAACCCCCAGCAGTTGCTCTCTGAGTTCGGACTCAGCACGCCGATGTTGAAGAGCCCGGAACTACGTATCCCCATGACAGTGGTGGCAATGCTCCTAGAGGCGACCGCAAAAGCCAGTGGTTGCGAAACATTCGGCTTGCGCATGGCCGAGTCACGACAGCTTTCCAACTTTGGTGCAATCAGCCTGCTGCTTACCCACCAGCCAACCTTGCGGGATGCCTTGAACACCATTGGGCAGTATCGACACCTGCTGAACGAATCCCTGGCAATGGATATCACTGAGACGGACAAGATAGTGATCATTCGCGAGGAAATCATAATCGACCCGTCTACGCCAAAGCGGCAGAGCATCGAGTTGGCTATTGGCGTGCTGCATCGGCTATGTGGCGCACTTCTAGGAAAGAGCTGGCGCCCGCTGAGCGTCAGTTTCACTCACGCCGCGCCGAAAGATTTGAATGTTCACCGTCGAGTTTTCGGCTGCAATGTTGAATTCAACGAACAGTTCAATGGCATTGTCTGTCTTGTGTCGGATCTGAATGCCACCAATCCAACCGCAGACCCGGTGATGGCGAGTTACGCCCGAAGTTTTTTTGAAGCGCAGCCTGGCGCAAACAAGGGTTCGACACTTAACGAAGTGCGTCAGGCCATTTACCTGTTGCTGCCCATGGATCGCGCCACGATCAGGCAGGTAGCCCAATCCCTCGGCATGAACGTGCGCACCTTACAACGAAGGCTGGAAGAAAGCGGCGTCAGCTTTTCCGAACTGCATGAACAGGTACGGCAAGACCTGTTGCTGCGTTATATGGAGAATCCACGCTACTCTTTGGGCCAGGTCGCAGGGCTGCTGGGCTACTCATCGCCCAGCTCGTTCACCCGCTGGTTTACGGCCCAGTTCGGCATGGCGCCGGCGACTTGGCGGCGCCAGCACCTAAACAACGACGAGTAATGGAAGTCACTGCTGACCCAGGGATCAGCAGTTCGGGCTCCGACCTTCAGACAGTCAGTTCGCTGCGATCCCGGAAGTATTCCAAGGCCTCGGGATTGGCCAGTGCTTCGACGTTCTTCACCGACTCACCATGCACGACGTTACGGACCGCCAGCTCGACAATCTTGCCGCTCTTGGTGCGAGGAATATCCACGACCTGGAGGACCTTGGCGGGAACATGGCGTGGCGTAGTGTTATTGCGGACCTGCAGTTTGACCCGCGCGACCAGGTCATCGTCGAGTTGCTCGCCGTCACGCAGTTTCACGAACAGTACAACGCGGGTATCGCCTGCCCATTCTTGCCCGATCACCAAGGACTCAACAATCTCCGGCAACAGTTCAACCTGGCGGTAAATCTCCGCGGTGCCGATGCGCACGCCTCCGGGATTCAAAGTGGCGTCGGAGCGCCCAAAGATAGCGAAACCGCCACGACTATTGATCTCGGCAAAATCGCCATGGCACCAGATGTTCGGAAAACGGTCGAAATAGGCCGCGTGGTAGCGCGAGCCGTCAGTGTCATTCCAGAACCCGACAGGCATGCAAGGGAACGGCCGTGTGCACACCAGCTCGCCTTTGATTTCGCGGACAGACTCACCTTGCTCATCGTATACAGCCACCGCCATGCCTAAGCCCGCACGCTGGATTTCACCGCGAAAGACAGGCTGTATCGGTACGCCTAAGACGAAGCCTGAAAGGATGTCGGTTCCGCCGGCGACCGAAGCCAGGTGTAGATCGCTCTTGATCTCGCGATAGACGTAATCGAACCCCTCTGGAGCCAGCGGGCTGCCGGTCGACAGAAAAGCCCGCAAGGCCGTCAACGAGTGGCTGTGGCGTGGCGAAAGCGCCTGCTTGAGCAACGCATCGATAAACTTGGCCGACGTGCCGAAATGAGTCATGCCTTCGTCGTCGGCGTAATCGAAAAGAAGGCTACCAGGACGGCCGTCGCGACCAGCCAAAAAAGGTGATCCGTCGTAGAGCAGCACCGTCGCCCCGGATGCCAGGCCGGACACCAGCCAGTTCCACATCATCCAGCTGCAAGTGCTGAAGTAGAACAAGCGATCATCGAGATGCACATCAGTGTGTAGTTGGTGTTCCTTGAGGTGTTGCAGCAACGAGCCGCCGTGACCATGAACGATGCATTTGGGGACACCGGTCGTTCCGGAGGAAAACAGGATGAACAACGGATGATCGAAAGGCACTTGAGCGAACGCGATCTCGGCAGCGGCGTAGGGCTCGATAAAGTCGGCGAAACGGACACCGCGGACAATGTTGGCGACATCCGGTACGTCCTCCACATACGGCACGACTACGGTACTCAGGAGGCTCGGCAGTCGAGCCGCTACTTCGGCATTTTTCGCCAGACAATCGACGCGTTTGCCGTTGTACCAATAGCCGTCTACGCACAACAGCAGTTTGGGCTCGATTTGCCCGAAACGGTCGAGTACTCCCTGCACTCCGAAGTCTGGTGAAGCCGAGGACCAGACCGCCCCCAGCGAGGCGGTGGCTAACATGGCAACCAGGGTTTCGGGCATGTTCGGCATGACGGCAGCAACACGATCGCCCTTGCCGATTCCCAATGCTTCCAGGCCCTGGCGAAAGCGAGAAACCTGGGTATAGAGTTCGCCTCGGGACAACCGGCGTCGGACCTTGTCTTCACCCCAGAATACCAATGCATCGCCGTCGTCGCGGCGAGCCAGCAGCGATTGTGCATAGTTCAATTGCGCATTCGGGAACCAGCGTGCTCCGGGCATCTGCCCACTGTTTTCCAGCACTACATCACCCAGTTCGCCGACTCCGCCACAGAACTCCCAGACCAGTGGCCAAAACTGCTCAATCTCCTCGACAGACCAACGCCATAGCGCGTCGTAGTCGGTGAAATTACGCCCGGTACGCGATTGCACAAATTGCATGAAAGCCATCAGGCGCGTGTTGGCGATGCGCTCGGCGCTGGGCTGAAAAATGGGTTTCTCGTTCATATCAGTCTCTCTCGGTACAGGCAGACGGCCAGAGCGAAGCGGCCGAAATTTAAAGGTGTTCAGGTGAAGGCCCGGGGGCAGCAACGTTTACGGTTGAACTTCAAGGGGCCGCGCCCACCGCTGGCGCGGAGCCAGGTGATTTCAACTTTCCGATATCACGGTGGTAGTGACGCTTGCCATACCAAAACACCAGGGCAGATGCGACGGCCATCAGCGGGATGATCTGGAAGGCGTGGTCCAGGCTGACCGCATCGGCCAGCATGCCGGTGACCAGTGGGCCAGGCGCCAGACCCAAAATATTGTTAGCCAACGCCAGCACCGCGAATGCTGTGGCGTGCACCGAAGGATGGGTCAGATTAGCCACCATGGCACCGGCCGGCCCGCAGGTGCCACTGGCGACCAGCATCCCCATGCTGATCAAGGTGAGTTGCAAGGCGCCTGGCGGCAAATGGAAAGCCACTGCCAGTAACAAACCGCTGATCAGGCAGTAGGCAATGGCCAGGGTGATTTTGCGGTCTGGTGCTTTGCGGCACAGGCGATCACTCAACATGCCACACAGGATCATGCCGCCACCGCCGATCAGGACGATCAACGCCGAAAGCATGCCGGCCTTGTCGGTGTTCATGTGGTAGTAGCGATTCAAATAGCTCGGAAACCAGGCGAGTACCGAACCAACGACAAACAGCTGGAGGCCATTGCCAATGTAGGCGCAGATCACCGAGCGACTGGCAAACAGTGTGGCCAGTGGGCGTTTAATAGTCTCTGCTGCGGCCTGGCCCTGCGAACTGCATGGGCGTTGCGCGGTAATGCGTCGCTCACGCACAACAATCAGGTAAACCACCGCCAGGCACATTCCGAACAGTGCCATGCTGGTGAACGCAACGCGCCAACCCAGGTGTGCGGCGATAACCCCGCCCAACGCCATGCCCAGCACCGAGCCGAACATGCTGCCGGCCATGAACGCACCCGACAGGGAAGCGCGCATATGTTTGGGGAAAACGGATAACACCACGGCAATACCGACACTGCCATAGGCCGCCTCACCGGCGCCGACCAGAAAGCGCGCGACAAACATCTGATTGAAGTTTTCCGCGATTGCGCACCCCAGTGTCGCCAGGCTCCAGAACATGGCCATCAGCACCAGGCTTTTGACGCGTCCCCAACGGTCTGCAAGCAACGACAATGGAATGGTCAGTAAACCGACCATGACCGAGACGATACTGCTGAGCATCCCCAACTGCGCGTCACTCAGAGCCCATTCGGCCTTCAGTAGCGGGAAAACCGCGTTGAGCACCTGGCGTGACATGTAATCGGAAATCAGCAGGCCAAAGGTCAGTGCGAACACAACCCAGGCAAACCTACGGGGAACGCTGACGGCGACGTCCGCGCAATCACCGACGGTGGCGTGATGGAAAGCCATGGCAGTTCCTTGAGTCGATGTGTCTTGTTGTTATTAGGTTCAGCGGCAGGGAACGTTCAACGCCCCCTGCCTTGGCCAGTCTGGCTGGCAATCGATAGCACAGGTCTTGGGTGAAGGTAGATCCGTTAGTGACGCGGCTTGCGATTCGGTGCGAAACCATTCGCGGCCAGCGTTTCGTCCGCGTCCTTGTAGAACGTACCGATCTTGTAGATTTTGCGGGCCTCTTTGCCATTGGCAACCGGTCGTGCGCATTCATTGGCGATGCGCACCAGTTGCTCAATTTGCTCCACGCTGCTCATTTTGCGCGAACGATCAGGTGTCCAGATCGTATCTTCGATACCACAGCGCACATGCAGACCCATTGCAATGGCCATCATGTTGAGCGGCAGCACGTTGTTCATCTGGCCCTCGAATGTCAGCACTGCGCCATCCGGTACTGCCCGCATGAAGTTGGTCATGTTGTAGGGCGTCATCGAGTCTGCGCCACCACCGATGGGAATCCAGGTCAGAATCAAAGGCACGTTGCAGACACCACGGCGCATCATGCGTTCGACGGTTTCCAGCGAGTTGATGTTACCCATCTGGAACTGTACCTGGATGCCGTTCGCGCTCAGGCGTTTGACGTGCTCTTCCACCCACCCGGGGCCGGCCGGTATGGTCATTTCGCGGTAGGCGATCTGTTTCACCGGATCAGCGAACGAGGTGCCGGCAAGATCGGCCTCGGACAACGCCTCGATGATGTTGAACTGGTTCGAATTGATGGCCAGGGTTACCTGATCCGGCTTCGGTGTCAGCTCGGCCAACATGTGGCGTGTGTCGTCGGATAGCCATTTGGCGACCTCGCCTTCCGACTCCGGCGCAAATGAAATCGAGCCGCCCACCTGAATGATCATATCCGGTACGGCCTCACGTACTCCGGCGATCAGCTCGTTGAACTTGGACAAGCGTTTTGAGCCTTTGCCGTCAAGTTCGCGCACATGCAGGTGCAGCACTGTGGCACCGGCCTCATAGCAGTCGACAGCCTTCTGTACTTGTTCGTCTATGGTGACCGGAATGTCTTCCGGGAAGTCACCGACCTCGAACTGAGGGCCATAGGGAGCAACAGTGATGACCAGTTTTTCCTGATTTTCGGGGTATAGCGAACCGTCAATGAAATTCATCGGTATCTCCGAGGACGAATTGTTTTATTAAGAGTTTTTTCAGTCGACAGAAGGAAAATCTAATAGGGCTTACTGCCTATGATTACGGTGCGATCCATCTTTCGATGGCACGCTGGATAATCCATTACGGCATAGTGCTGCGTTGCGCTGTTGTCCCAGATTGCGACACTGTTGGGTTCCCAGCGCCAACGCACCTGATATTCCGGGATATAGGCCTGACTGATCAGATAGCGCAGCAATTCTCCACCACCGGGGTTCGCGTCCTGCCCATAGCGGACATGTTCGCTGGTGTGGAAATTGGTGAAGTGCGTGGTAAAGACATTCACGTACAACACCTTCTCGCCGGTTTCCGGATGCGTTCGCACAACTGGATGCTCCGCATCCGGGTATTGGGCTTTGAGTGCCAGGCGTTTTTCCATCGGCATCGTTGCACCAAAAGTGGCCTCGATACTGTGGCGAGCCCTTAAGTTGGCAATCTTTTCCTTGATGTAGGCAGGTAGATTTTCATAAGCCAGCGCCATGTTTGCCCACATCGTATCTCCCCCAACCGGAGGGCATTCAACACATCTCAACACTGCACCCAATGGTGGGGCTTCCCGCCAGGTGGAATCGGAATGCCATGCATTTTCGTAACGGCCGGGTCCTTGATCCGGTGTCTTGTAGATACGGACCAGGCCAGGATGCTCCGGATCACTGCCCACGGCCGGGTGATCTTCCAGATCGCCGAACCGTCGCGCAAATGCAACGTGTTCCGCGCTGTTGATGTTCTGATCCCGTAGAAACAGAACACGATACTTGAGCATTGCTGCGCGGATTTCGGCGAACAGATCGTTATCGTGAATTGCATCCACTAGCTTAACGCCCACCAGTTCGGCGCCCAACGCACAGGTTTGTTGTTTTATGTGCATAACGCAAAGTTTCCTAAGTCACTTTTATTATTCGGCGATGAATGCTCCGTCGCGCCGCCAGAGTTCGAACGATTGCGTCCTTGTGCGGTAACGAAGAAGAAAACAGCTTTCGTTTCAATTACGCGTGCATGACCTAAGTGCGAGGGCTTCAGTTCGCACGCCGGCTCCACTACGACGTCACGGAACCAGCACAGTCGCCCCGATCGTCTTTCGCGACTCCAGCATGCGATGCGCTTCGGCGGCCTCTGCGAGCGCGAAGACCTGTTTCGGCTCGCTCGAAATCTTCCCGGCAAGCACCAGATCGAACAGTTCCTTGGCCATGGAGAGCATGTGCGAACGAGGCTTGATGTAATGCACCATCGCCGGACGCGTGAACCATATTGACCCCTTCAGGGCAAGCGTCAGCGCATCGATATTGACGGGGCCGGAACTCGTCCCATTGCTGACGAGGGTGCCACGCACTTGCAGGCTGTCCAGGGACGCCTGCAGGGTGTCCTTGCCAACAGAGTCATAGACGACCGGTACACCCTGTCCGTCGGTCAGTTCGCGCACACGCTCTGCGATGTTCTCGCGAGAGGTGACGATCGTATGTGTGCAACCGTTAGCCTTGGCGATTTCAGCCTTTTCGTCACTGCTGACAGTGCCGATCATCGTTACCCCAAGCGCCCGCGCCCATTGGCAAGCGATCAGGCCGACCCCGCCGGCAGCAGCGTGGTACAGAATCGTCTCGCCACCCTTTAATGGATAAACCTGACGGAAAAGGTATTGAGCTGTGAGGCCCTTCATGATGAGCGTCGACGCTGTGCGATCCGAGATCCCGTCAGGCAGCGGAATCAGCACCTCGGCGGGTATCACACGCACGTCGGAATAGGCGCCTTGCGGCCCCATCAAATAACCGACCCGATCTCCGACTTTGATATCGGTCACGCCAGGCCCCACAGCCTCGACGACACCGACAGCGTCCGTACCCAGGCCGCCCGGCAGTTGTGCAGGGTAATAGCCGGTGCGGTGGTAGATGTCGATGAAATTGACGGCGATGTAGCTATGTCGAACGCGAGCCTGCCCCGGCCCCGGTTCACCAACCTCGACGTCTTCATAACGAAGCACTTCGGGTCCACCGGTTTCGTAAAAGCGAACAGCTTTGGCCATCTCGTTTCTCCAGTCTGAATTTTCTTGTCGGGCTACGGCCCTTTGGACTGGAATATACGAATATTCGAACCGGGGTTATGTACATCTCACGACGGAAGCTATCCAGTTCATGACAATCCGTTTCGCAAAACCAAGGAAGATGTTGGCTCGCCGAGACTGATTGAGGGCAATATCGAAGAGGCAATGAATGGCTGCTTCACGCCCTGAGGAAGTCAGTCAACCTAAATCGAGGTTCTTCAGGAGCGGTGAACCACGCTTCCTCAAGGCATTCAAATAGGTGGTTTCATCGTAGAGCGTCCTGGTCTGCCAGCACCGATACAGAATCCGAATCCACTTAAACGCGAGTGTGCACCATGTCTGGCCTTGCGGGGCTGGGCAGATGACTTGGCCGGACGGATACCGTGCGACGATCCTCCAGTGCGCCCGATGCGCCAACCGCAAACAGCCCGGTTTAGCGTTACCCTTCGACGGTCATGCGCATGGCCAGGCCCGCGAGGACCGTCCCCATCAGCCAGCGCTGCACGGTCTGCCACACGGGCTTGCGTGCGAGGAATGTCGCAATGGAGCCCGCCATGACGGCAATCAGGGCGTTGACGCTTACGCTGATGACGATCTGCGTAGAGCCAAGCACGATGGATTGCGCCAGCACGCTGCCGTGGCCGGCGGGGTCGATGAACTGGGGCAGCAGCGACAAATACATGACCGCGACTTTGGGATTCAGCAGGTTGGTGACAAACCCCATCATAAACAGCTTGCGCGGGTTGTCCTTGGGCAGGTCGCGCACCTGGAACGGAGAGCGGCCGCCGGGCTTGACCGCTTGCCAGGCCAGGTAGAGCAGATAGAGCGCGCCGCCGAGTCGCAGGGCGTCATACGCATAGGGAACCGCCAGGACCAGGGCTGTGATGCCCAATGCGGCGCACAACATATAAACGACGAAACCCAACGCCACGCCACCCAGGGAAATCAGTCCGGCCATTCGTCCCTGGCAGATCGAACGCGAGATGAGATAGATCATGTTCGGGCCGGGAGTCAGCACCATGCCGAGTGAAATCAGGCCGTAGGCAAGCAGGTTGGACAGTTCGGGCATGGCGTAACTCCTGAAGGAAGAGATAACGAATTGAAGCTGCGCTAAATCCGTATAGAACGGCTTTCGCGATCTCTGAGGTATGGACCTGGATGGTGCGGACGATAGTAGGGCGGCCAAAGGGAGAACGTTAGATACAGATTGACTGACAAAACGTCATACAGCGGTCGCAGCACTTGATGTCGGTGGCTCGCGCCAACCGGGCGATGGCCGCGCCGTGCGCGGCCGTGGTCCGGTTCATGCTGGACAATCGGTTTTGCGCGTTGGCGATGGCGAGCTCACTGGCAGGGTACCAGCGGCCGTCTGGCGACCCACCTTGAACCATGCAGCGTACAACGCCGGGACGAAGAAAATCGTCAGCAGCGTCGCCACGGTAAGGCCGCCCATGATCGCAATTGCCATCGGCCCCCAGAACACACTGCGCGTTAGCGGGATCATGGCGAGCACAGTGGCCAGCGCCGTCAGCATCACCGGACGGGCCCGGTGAATGGCGGCATCCAGCACAGCATTCCACGGGTCACGCCCCTCGGCGATTTCGATTTGAACCTGATCGATCAGGATCACCGCGTTGCGCATGATCATGCCACCCAGTGCGATGATGCCCAGGATCGCGACGAAGCCCAGCGGCGACTGGAACACCAAGAGCGCCGGCACCACACCGATCAGGCCCAGCGGTGCGGTCAGCATCACCATCCACATGCGGGAGAAGTTCTGCAGTTGCAGCATGAGTAACAGCAGGATGGTGATCAGCATCAACGGGGCCACCGCGAGTAGCGCCTTGTTCGCCTTGTCACTTTCCTCCACCGCGCCGCCCACGTCGATGCGGTAACCGGTCGGCAGCCTGGCTTCGATATCCTTGAGCAACGGCTGGATTTCCTGCGTCACCGATACACCCTGCTCGCCATCCTTCACGTCGGCACGCACCGTGATCGCCATGTCGCGGTTACGGCGCCACAGCACTGGCTCTTCCAGTTCAGAACGCACCTGTGCGACTTGCGACAGTGGCACCACCGTGCCCTGGCGCGTGTAGAGGTTGATGTCTTTCAGTGTGTCGAGGTTCAAACGTTCCTCTGGCACGGCACGGGCTACGATGTCGATCAGATCCTCGCGCTCACGCAGCTGCGACAGGGTTGCGCCGTTCATCACGGTCTGGGTCGCCAACGACACGTCGGCCGGTGTAAGGCCAAGCGCGCTGGACTTGTCCTGATCGAGCTCCACTTTCAGCGTACGCACCGGGTCGTTCCAGTCGAGCTGGAGATCGCGCACCTTTTGGTTGGACGCAACCACCTTCTCCACGTCGCGGGCGATCTTGCGCACCATCTGGGTATCGGGGCCTACGACGCGGAACTGCACCGGGTAGCCGACAGGCGGCCCCAACTCGAGCCGGGTCACGCGCACCCACGCCTGTGGGAATTGTTGGTCAGCCGAGGCCACCAGCCGCGCACGTACTCGCTCGCGTGCATCCAGATCCTTGGTCATCACGACGAACTGGGCAAAGCCCGGATTCGGCAGCTCGGGGTTGAGCGAGAGATAGAAGCGCGGTGCGCCGGCGCCGGTGTAGGCGGTATAAAAACGCACGTCCTCGTCCTTCGCGAGGATCTCCTCCATGTGCTTGACTTGCTCGGTCGTCGCGGCGAACGAGGAGCCTTCCTTGACACGCAGGTCAATGACCAGCTCAGGACGCGAACTGTTGGGGAAGAATTGCTGTGGCACTAGCTTGATACAGGCCAGAGCAAGTACCAGAGCGCCAACCGTCGCACCGATGACCACCCAGCGGCGCTCGATGGCGGCGTCGATCAGGCGGCGCAGGCTACGGTAGAACTTGGTATCGTGCAGATCACCGTGCTGGTGCTTGCCCAAGTCGTTGGGCAGCATCTTGACCGCCAGGTACGGCGTGAAGATGCCGGAGCAGATCCACGAGAACAGCACCGCGGCACCGACGATCCAGAAAATGCCGCCCGCGTACTCGCCGGTGGTGGACTTCGAGAGGCCGATCGGCAGGAAGCCCACGACGGTGATGAGTGCACCGGTCAGGCGCGGCATGGCGGTGGACTGATAGGAGAAGGCGGCTGCCTTCACGCGATCCATGCCGGTCTCCATCTTCGCCACCATCATCTCGATGGCGATGATGGCGTCATCCACCAGCAGTCCCAGCGCAATAATCAGTGAGCCGAGCGAGATGCGCTCGAGGTTCCAGCCCATTGCCAACATCACCAGCGCCACGCCGCCCAGTACCAGCGGCACCGTGGCCGCGACCACGAGGCCTGCGCGCCAGCCCAGGCTGGCCAGGCTCACCGCAATCACGATGATCAGCGCCTCGATCAGCGCGTGTGCGAAGTCGTGGATAGCATCCTTTACCGTGGTGGGTTGGTCGGCCACGAGCTCCAGCTCCACGCCGTGCGCAAGTTCTGACTGGATCTTGGCGACGGCCGTGTCCATCGCCTTGCCAAGGTCCACGATGTTGCCGTCGCTGGTCATTGTGATGCCGAGCATCAGCACTGGCTGGCCGTTGTGGCGGACCGTGTAGGTCGGCGGATCTTCGAAGCCACGGGTAACGGTCGCGATGTCGCCGAGCTTGATCAGCCGGCCGCCCGCGGCGATTGGCACATTGCGGATAGCCTCTTCGCTGGCGAATTGGCCGCTCACGCGCACCATGACGCGATCACCGTGGGTGTCGATCTGGCCTGCGGGCAGCATCGTGTTCTGGCTCTTGAGGCTTTCGGCGATGGCCAGCGGTGTAATGCCCAGCGCTGCCAGGCGCTCGTGCGAGAACTCGACGTAGACACGCTTGGCCTGCTTGCCGATGACATCGATCTTCTTGACCATCGGCACCTTCAGCATCTGGCGCTTGATGTCCTCGGCCACGTCCGACAGGTCAGCGTGGCCAACGCCGTCGCCCTTGACTGCGTACATCAGGCCGTACACGTCGCCGTACTCGTCGTTCAGGATCGGGCCGATCACGCCGTCAGGCATCTCCAGGCTCAGGTCGTTGAGTTTCTTGCGCGCCTGGTACCAGGCCTCGCGCTGGTCAGCCTTGGAGGTGCCGCCGCGCACGGTAAGCGTCATGCCCGCGTAGCCCTGCCGCGCGTAGGTGACCACCTTTTCGAAGTTGTCGATTTGCTCGAATTTCTTCTCCATACGATTGAGGACCTGGTCCTGCAATTGCTGGGCGGTGGCGCCCGGCCAGATGACCATGGCGGTCATGGAAGGCACCGAAAAGTTCGGATCTTCGAGCTGACCGAGCCTGGTGAAACTGAAGGCGCCGGCCGCCGCGACAATGAGGAGCATGAACAGGACGATGGCGCGATGGCGCAGCGCCCAGTCGGTGAGGTTGAAATTGTTCATCGGGTGGCCTGCTGCGTAGTGTTCGTGTCAGCGATCGCCGCACCGGGGAGCGCGACCTTCAGTCCGGACGTCATTTTCTGGATCCCGGCGGTAACGACTAATGCGCCAGCCTGCGGCCCGGAGACGAGCACTTCGTCGTTGCGGTAGGCCCAAACTGCCACATGCTCCAGTTCGACGATGCCTAACGGATCCTTGCCCACAGGCGTGACTACCCAAAGCGCCGGCTGACCGCCGCTTTGGGTCAGTGCCGTCGCCGGCACCGCCGCCACCGAGACGCTTGTCATCACGCTCTTGGCCATTACCGTGGCGGTGGCGCCCAGCGGCAGCGCCTGCATTGGCTTGAGCCGCGCGCGATAGGTGCGCGTCTGCGCCGCAGCCTGCGGCGACAGCTCGCGCAGCGTGACATCGAAGGTCTCGTTCGGCGCACTGGCCAGCGAGGCCTTGAACTGCGCGTCCTTGAAGACGGACAACTGATCCTCGGGCACGTCGATGACGATCTCGGATTCATCCGGATTCGCAACCGAGACCACCGGTTGACCCTCCGCCACGACCTGGCCCGCCTCGAAGCGCACAGCCGTGACAACACCGCTACGGGAGGCGCGCAGCACGGTGTAGTTGAGCCGGTTGCGCGCGAGCTCGAGTTTTCGCGCCTCGGCCTCGGCAGTCGCATGAGCGGTCTGGGCATTGGTATGTGCACGCTCGTCGTCGGCCGCACTGACCGAGCCATCAGCCTTTAGTGCGGTAAGGCGTTGGTGGTCCGAGTCGGCCTGACGAGTCTGCTCGACGGCAACTGCCCACTGCTGTTGCGACGCTTGCTCAGCGAGGCGGTAGTCGCTGTCGTCCAGCACAGCCAGTACGTCGCCCTCGCGCACAAACTGACCTACATCGACCTTGCGCTGGGCTACCTTGCCGCCTACGCGGAAGGCTTGATCGACTTCATGCCGTGACTGCACGGTGCCCACGTAGCGATTGCTTTCGCGGGCATTGTCGTAGCTGATTTCAACGGTGCGTACCGGTCGTGGGGCCTGCACGGACGGCTGATCCGGGCTGCACGCGCAAAGCATGGCGGCGACGGCCAAAACGCCGGCCGTAGTAAGGGAATGTTTCAAGACGGTTCCTCTTTGGAAAACGACAGATTCTCAGGAAAGTGGTGGCCGGTCGGCTTCGGCGGATGCGGTTGGGTTGGAGGGTTGTTCGAACACCTGCCAGCCCCCGCCCAGTGCCTTGTAGAGCTGCACGCTGTCGAGCAGCAGTCGGGTGTTGCTTTCGTTAGAATTCAAGCGTGCCGCCAGGCGCGCCCGCTGCGAATCCAGCAGTGGCAACAGGTCGATCTGCCCGCGGTTATAGAGCGACTGGGCGCGGTTTTGCGCGGACTCTGCGGACGCGGCGGCCAATTGCAGCGACCCGGACCGGCGGCGTTCCTGCGCAAGCGTGACGAGGGCGTTTTCCACATCCTCGAGCGCCCGTACGATGCCGTCTTCGGCGCGCAGCAGCGCCTCTTGTTGAGCGCTTTCAGCCGCTTCGTTGATGGCTTGCGTGCGCCCGGCGTTGAAGAGCGGCATCGCCAGCAGGCCCGCGACGTTGGTGAAGCGCGCAGCGCCGAGATCGGCACCGTTCAGGTTGAGACCCTGGCGGCCGAAGGAAGCGCCGAGAAAGAGCTGCGGGAACCACTCAGCTTTCGCTTGCTGGCGACGAGCATTGGCGGCGTCGAGTTGTGCCATCAGCGCCAGTACGTCAGGTCGGCGTTGCAGCAACTCGGCGGGCTGGCCGGGCTTGGCCTCGGGCACATCGATCAAATCACCGCTTGAAGGCTGGATGTTTGTGGTGTTGAAAGACTGGTCTGCAGTCAGCACTGCGATACGGTGACGCGCCACCGCCACTTGGGTTTCCAGCGGCGGAATCTGCGCCCGCGCCGACAAGGCGTCGGTCTGCGCGCGTTCGACGTCGAAAGCGGATGCGAGCCCGACCTGTTGACGTGCGGTGACCAGACGCAGCGTCTCGTCCTGCATCGCCGAGATTGCGCGAAGCGTCGCGACCTGGCGCTGCGCACCGACCAGTGTGAAGTAGTTGCTGACCACGTCGCTCATCACCAGCAGGCGTACGCCGCGCATGCTGTGTTCCGCGGCCAGCGCATCGGCGTCAGCCGCCGCTGCGCCGGCGCGCAGACGGCCGCTCAGGTCGAGTTCCCACGAGACGTCCAGACCCACACTGGTGGTCTTGGTATCCGGATAGCCCTGTTTCGTGGCCAAGTTGTAGCCGCTGCGGCGGTCACTGCCGGAGACGGATGCGCCGACACTCGGGAGCAGCCAGGACTGGCTGACCGTTTCTCCGGCACGCGCGGCACGCAGGCGCTCGGCGGCAATCTTGACGTCGCGGTTCTCACGCGCAGCCCGGCGCACCAGATCCGTCAGCAACGGATCGTGGTAGACCTCCCACCACGCCGCCTCGGGTTCCATTTCGGAGGCCGTGCTGGCGGCGAAATTGCTTGGCAGGTCAACCGCTGGCTTGAAGACCGGTGTGGAGCAACCGGAAAGGGCGAGGGCGATCGAAGTGGCAAGGGCGGCCGCAATAACGAAGCCGGTCGTGCGCTCGGCCCGTTTCAAGGTTGTCCGGGCGGTGAGGAGGGGCAGTGGAAAGGAAACTGGAAGTCGCGGCATCGCATTGGACTCGTGTGGATTCGAGATGGCATCAGCGTAAGGCCCGATGTGCACGAAGTCGTCAGCGAAGCGTCGCCGTTCGGTCGCCATATCGAGCGCACATTCAGGTGGGAGACGTCACTCGCCGTCGGCATCTGCCGCGTGCTCGCTGGCCGCCGACCTGAGGTCCGAGTCGATCGACTCCAGCAACTCTTCGGCGCACGAAAACTCGCGCTGACGTCCGGTGACCAGGTTTTCGAGGCGGCCCACTAGGGCCCCCGAAGCGGCATCGCTACGCAGCTTGATGACGTATGTGCGGCGGCTCGGGTACTTGGTTTCAGAGTTAAGGATCATCACAGTCCAAGGGGGCAAGAAAGTTCGACGACAGCGTAAGCTGCCCCTTGGGTCGAGTCGTAAGCGAAAGGTCAGGCTTCGGTCGGGACAGCGCCGCTTCCACAGAAATTAATGTCGGTAAGTTAAGGATTTGAACAATGCGAACTTGTGGGAGCGAGCCTGCTCGCGATGACGGCGGTACATTCAGCATCAATATTGGCTGACCCGTCACCATCGCGAGCAGGCTCGCTCCCACAGGTCTGTGTCCTTAATTTTTCAATCAGACTTTGCAGCCTGAATCAGCGAGCGCGCACGTTTCACCAGCCCGGTTCCGTCAGTTTCAGGCAACTGGTCAACCAGCGTCGCCAATGCCTGGTGGTCCTCGGCCACGGCGTCGTGGTGCTCGCACAGCTCGACCAGCGCGAGCAGCTCCAGCCATGGTGCTTCCTGGGCGCGAGCCTCCTCAACCGCGCGCCGCACCGCAACGTTGCTGGCGTCGGGCCGACCCTGCGCTCGCGCGATCGCTGCTTCCAGCAGCAATAACTGTGGCAGGTACACGCGCTCGCCCAGTTCCTCGCCCACCTGAAGTGCTTCCTGCAATTGGACTTGCGCTGCGTCGTAATCACCTGCCAGCAGGAGTGCCTCGGCGGCGTAGCCGAGTACTTCGCTGGCACCGGAGCGCATACCGAGCCCGGTGTGTTCCTCGTAGGCCTCACGGATGTGGCGGTAGCCGTCGCGGGGTGCACCGTTGCGGGCGTCGGCCCAGCCGCGCCACCAGCGGCAAGCCGTGCGCCCCAGAGCGAGCGAATACTCATCCACCAGCGTCTGCATGTCGTCAGCCAGCGCTGCCACACGCACGTGGTTTCCCATCCGCACCTCGATCAACACCTCCTGCCAGGCAGCGACCAGCCACGTCATAGGTTGGCGCAGCGCTTGTGCACGGGCTCGCGCGTGCTGCATATGAGTTCGACCCTGCTCAATCAGGCCGGATCGCACCAGCTCGATGGCCAGCATGCCGTGCAGCATGACCTGTGGATCGGCCGCAAAGATCTCGTTCGTTCCGATGTCCAGCGGCTCGGCGATCGCGAGGGCGCGCTCCAGCCAACTGCGGGTTGTTTCAGTGCGTCCCTGAAGGTGATGCACCTCGCCCCGTACGATGCACGCCGCCAGCATGAGCTCTGGATCCTTCGAGTCGCAGGAGAGGGCCTCGGCACGCTCGGCCACTTCCAGCGCCACCGTATACTCGCCGCGCAAACCGAGCAGATAGCCGAACCCATGCAGCAGGCGAGCGCGCATGGGGTGCTCGGGAACATCCGCCAGCAGCGTGTACGCACGTTCGAAGGCGCTCCTGGCTTCGCTGCCGACACCGAACATGTGGAAAGCCGAAACCCCCTGCAACGTAGCCAGGGTTATTTCGAGTGCATTGCGCTCCGTCCCTTCGGATGCCTGCATGAGCAGGACCAGGGCGCGCTTGGTGAGGCCAATGCACAAGTCCGGGCTGAAGTGCAGCAGTGCTGCTTCTGCGGCCTCGGCGTAGTAGCGCAGTGCGATCATCGGCATCCGGGCGCGGTCGAAGTGCATCGCCAGCTCAGAGGCAGCAACCGGCACGCCGGTCGTGCGCTCGCGTTCGAGGGCAGCACCGACCTGACGATGGAGATGGGTGCGTAACGAACGTGGCGTGCGTTCATACAGCACCTGACGAAAGAGGGCATGCCGGAACGAGTACGGCAGTTCTACCTCTTCAACTTCGGGGGCTCGTGACTGTGTGAGCCATACCTGCTCCTGCCTCAGCGTCTCACAAGCGCTGGTTATCGAAGAGAGGTCGCGTTCGAGGGCCAGAGAAACCGTCTCAACCCGGAAATCGACCCCACACACGGCTGCTGCCGAGAGGAGTGTACGTCGCTCCGGGCCAAGCCTGGCGATGTAGTGATCAATGATGGCTGCGAGGTTTTCGGGAACCGCCAGATCCGCAAGCCGAGCCTCGATGGTGGCTTTGTCGCCCTTTGAGTCCATCACTTCACTGATGATCGACGAAACGAACAACGGCACACCATCGGTCCGTTCGTGCAGTGCGCGCACAAAGGCTTCATCGCCTGCCAGCGAGGCTGAACGCAGCGCAACATAGTCAGCGACCTCGGTTTCCGAGAACGGGTCGAGCACCACTTCCTCGCACAAACGCTGCAGACGCAGTTCATGGCGCAACGAGCTGAGCGGATGCTCGAGAGCCACAACTTCGGCAAGGCGAAAGCTCGACAACCACATAAGTCGCGCACGGCCACGTCGCCGCGCCACATAGTCGATAAGCTGAACCGTCGCCCGATCGCTCCAATGCAGGTCTTCGGTCACCAACATTAGCGGCCGCTGCTCTGTATAGCGGTCAAGCAGTTCGCCCATTTCCCGGAGCATGCGATCCGGGCCGACGCCGGCAAGCTCGCGCCGCAATGCGTCTCTCTCCTGCGTGGTGCTCAGCCACGGAAGTTGCAGCAACCAGGTCGGCGCCACTGCGCGCATCAGCGCCGGCAGGGTAGGGTCGCCGCGGCATAGATCGGCCAACGCTTCCAGCACCGGCAGATACGGCTCGCCGGTGCCGTAATGCTCCACGCAATGGCCGCGTGCGCAGGTGATGCCGCCAAGGCTGGCAAGGAAATTTTCGATTAACGTGGTCTTGCCAATCCCCGGTTCTCCAGCGAGCCAGACCACGGCTCGCTGACCGCCATCCGCCCGCTCCCATGCCCGTTGCAGTCTTGAGAGTTCGTCGGCGCGACCGATGAATGGCGGTGACGGATGCGCGCCGGCCGCCGGCACCGTCGCGGATGCAGGCGGCATCGAAGGTGCAGGGGAGGGCGCGGCGATGAAGCGATAGCCGCGCCTCGACACAGTCTCGATATAGCGGGGCTGCCTGGGGTCGTCGCCCAGCACCTTGCGCAGATCGCTGATGGCCGTCTTCAGCACCGAATCGCTGACGAACCGATGCCCCCACACGGCATCAAGCAAGGCATCCTTGGTCACCAGCGATCCCGGCTGGCGTGCAAGGACGCACAGCAGTGTGAAGGGAGTTGGTGCCAACGCCACAGCTTCTCCGTTGCGTGACAGGCAGGCGTTAGCCTCGTCGAGTTCGAACTCGACGAAGCGGAGCTGGACTGGGTTCGGCTGGGGCTGCGGACGTGCCACGTTGGATTCCTGAAGACTAATACATGGGTGTGCCCTCGTGAGGCATGGCACCTGGTCACTCCAATAACAACGCTGATCGACTCAGAAGCCAAGCCTCACCGGTCGGAAACTGGCCCTGCGCATAGCTCACATGTCCTCATCACGGTACGGTAATGATCTCAAAAAATTAATGACAAAAACATCAATATTGAAATATCTCTCAATATTGAATACCTTGACTCTGCCTGACGATGAGGCCTGTACGCCTCACGACTTCAATCACAACAAGGGCTCGAGATGAACAACAACAAGAAAGTTCCCGAATTGACTCCCTCCGCCGTCGATGTGCTGGTCGTCGGTTACGGTCCGGTAGGTGCAACAATCGCGGCGCTGCTCGGCCGCTACGGAGTAACGACCCTGGTGCTGGACAAGCTCCATGACATCGTACTGATGCCCCGTGCCATTGCTCTGGACAATGAGGCCCTGCGCATCCTGCAACTCGCCGGGTTGTCGGAAGACGCTTTCGAGAAGATCGCTATCCCTGAAGTGAGGATGCACTCCCCGGTCCTCGGGCAATTCGGTCGAGCCAATACTGAGGGCTGTATCGACGGCCACCCCAAACTGGTGACTTTCTATCAACCCGACCTCGAGCGAGCGATGCGCGGCCAGGTTTCCCGGCTGAAGTCAGTGACCAGTCTGGGCGGTTTCGAGCTGGAAAATCTGGTCGAGGAGTCAGATTGCGTGGTGGCCACCGTCCGGGATCAAAATGGACACTCGCATTGCGTTTGCGCCCAGTATGTGATCGGTGCGGATGGCGCAAGCTCCAGGGTCAGGGCACTGATTGGCCAGGAGTTCGAAGGACAAACCTATGCAGAGGATTGGCTGATTGTCGATGCCAGGAACCGGCATGAGTCAGCCATTGATCACATCGAGTTCATCTGTGATCCGAGGCGTCCAACGCCGCACATGCCCGCACCCGGTGGAAGGGAGCGTTGGGAGTTCATGCTGCAACCAGGCGAATCCCGGGAAGAGCTGGAAAGCCCGGAAAGCATAGCCCGGCTGATCGCGCCATGGATCAACCCGCAGGAACTGGAAATCGAGCGCAAGGCGGTGTATCGATTCCACGCGCGTTGCTGCAACAGATTCAGCAAGGGACGTATCTTCCTCGCCGGCGACGCAGCGCACATCACCCCACCTTTTGTCGGGCAAGGACTCGTAGCGGGCCTTCGAGATGGCGCCAACCTAGCCTGGAAACTGGCCTGGGTCCTTCGCGGCCATGCCGCGCCTGCAATACTCGATACCTATGACGAAGAGCGCCGCCCCCATGCCCAGGCGATGATCGATCTGGCGAAACTCATGGGCCGCCTGGTGATGCCCAAGAACAGGATCGCAGCTTTTTTCATCCATGGCCTGATGCGCATGCTGGCGTTGACTCCCGCTACCAGAAGGTACTTCGAGCAGTTGGACATCAAGCCGAAGAACACCTTCAAGCATGGCCTGTTCGTGCAGCATCGTCGGGGCGACAAACTGGTTCGTGGCAGCCTGTTTCCCCAAGCCTGGGTTCGCAACATGCAACAGCAGATCCAACTGAGCGACGATGCGCTTGGAGGCAACCTGACCCTGGTTGGATTCGGTGTTGACCCGTTGTCACTGCTGACCGCTGCTCAGGTTGTTTCCTGGGACAAAATGGGAGGCCACTTCTTGCAGATCGGACCCTGCGGCCAGCGCTCCGGCGGCGGTTGCGACTTCATCGAAGACCTGAACCATGGCATCCTGCCGCTGGCTGCCAAAGGCACGCTGGTTGCTGTTCGCCCCGACCGTATCATCATGCACCACGCCCCAGGCTTCGACGCAGGCAGTCTCGTTCGAGACTGTATGGGCCTGTTGGCTAGCGCCGACGCCACAGCCGATAGCGTTTCCATTACCATTAACGAGCCCCCTCGATTAAGAGCCTGAAGATGCCTTCCCCCACTTTCCCTTCAGAAGCAACTGAGCAAGAGCCTCTCACTCGAGGCCACAAGAAGCGTGAACGTACCCGTCGCGGCCTGGTGGACGCGGCGTTGCGTCTTGTCGCACGTAAGGAGGTGGGGGAGATTGCACTGCTCGATGTCGCCTCGGAGGCCGCGGTATCCAACGGCACCATCTACAACTATTTTCGAACGCGCGACGAAGTGCTCGAGGCCGTTGGCATCGCCATGGCGAGTGAGTTCTCCGATGCCATTTCCGCCTTGAGTTCGGACGTGCACTGCGGTGCACAGCGGCTTTCGATTGGTGTGCGCATGTTCGTATGCCGGGCTGCGTACGACCATCAATGGGCCAACGCACTGCTGCGCATCATCCATTCCGATCAGACCATGCGCTCGCGCTTGGCTGCTCATGTGCTGGGCGATTTGCGTGAAGGTCTACGCGCGGGGACTTTCGCTTATGAGGATGAAGGGATCGCTCTGGACATGGTCGTATCGTGCACAACCGGCGCCATGCGCTCGGTTGTCGAAGGGCGTGTGGTGGAAGAGCACGATCAGCGGGTCGCCGAGATGATTCTCAAGGCTCTGGGTGTAACACCTGCCAAAGCCAGGAGAATCGCCGATAAGCCGCTACCGGCCGGCTAAACCCGGCCAATCCATTGCCGATAGCTCTTCGCCTGGCGACGAGACTTCAGCTGATTGCCGATCAATGCCATGAGTGGCGACGTCCTGGGTTTTGTCCGTTTTCCTTGACTCAGCAAGCCGAGCTGCTTCTTGATCACCGACGCCGTTGCAAGCGATGCCAGCGCCTTGTTCTTCCAGCGGACGACGATGGGCTCCACTTCGGTGTCCTTACCTGCCATCCACTGGCTTGGCAGGGTCGGCTCGATTGCCAACGCGGTGGCAAGCCCCACCATCGACACCGAGCCGCTCACCACTCGCTCCGCCACCTCCTTTCTACGCACGCCGCCGGTGACCATCAGCGGCATGCGCGCTATTTCTCCTATTTTTTCCGCACACTCGAGAAAATAGGCTTCTCGAGCCAAGCGGCTGCCATCGCGTGTTTGCCCCTGCATCGCCGGGCTTTCGTAGCTGCCGCCGGACAACTCGACCAGGTCGACCGCCTTGGCGTTGAGCATTTCCACCACGCGAGCCGCGTCCTCGGCATCGAAACCGCCGCGCTGAAAATCGGCAGAATTGAGCTTCACAGCAACGCAAAAGATCGGTGCCACTCGCTGACGTATTGCATCGATGGTTCGCAGGAGAATTTGCGCACGATTTTCCAGGCTGCCACCCCAGCGGTCGCTACGCCGGTTGGTCAAGGGTGAAAGGAATTGGCTGAACAGGTAGCCATGCGCTGCATGTATCTCCACGCCGGTGAATCCGGCACGCTCGGCCAGCACCGCCGCTTGGGTATAGCGCTCAATCAGCTCTTCGATCTCCTGCTCCTCCAAAGCCCTGGGCGGCACAAAAGCTTTTGATAGTCCGGGAATGTCGACGGCAACCGCAGAGGGCCCCCGTGCCGATTGCCCCATGGAAGCCAATAGCTGCCGTCCGGGATGATTGATTTGCATCCAGGCCTGGGCCCCACGACTGCGGCAGGCATCGGCCCATAGCCTGAATTCGTCCAGGTTCCGATCGTCCTCAAGCACCACGCCAGCGGGGCCGGTCAAGGCGTGGCGGTCAACCATGACGTTGCCAGTGATGATCAGGCCGGCACCACCCTGCGCCCAACGCCGATAGAGCTTGACCAGCGCGTCCCCTGGAGCGTGATCCTCATTGGCAAGATTCTCCTCCATGGCAGCCTTGGCGATCCGGTTTGGAATCACCGTACCGTTAGGCAAACGAAGCGGTTTGAAGAGCATTGAGCCGGTCATGTTCTGTCCTTCAGCTAATAAAAAGTCGGCCGGCCAGCGCAGGGCTTGATGTGCCGAGAAGGCAAGCCTGAAACACAACACAATTGAACATGCGTGTTCAGTTGTGTCAATGGCGTCTGACTTTAATTGACCCGGCTTCAGGCCGACTTTCAGACAGAACAAGCGACACGTTTAAAAATAGGGTTGACGTAGAATGAACACGAGTGTTCAATCTGTCCATAAGGTAATCCTGGAGAGAGAACCGTGGAATCCCTGAATCCAACACAGCGCCGCATTCATCAAGCCGCCTTCCGCCTGTTCGCTGAAAGAGGCACCTCACAAGTGAACATTCTCGACCTCGCCCAAGAGGCAGGCGTGGCGCGCGGAACGGTCTATAGCAACATCGACAGCATGGAAAGCCTGTTCGAGGCGGTCGCCAGCCATCTCGCGAAGGAGATGCATGAGCGCGTCAACAAGAGCTTCAATTCCCTCTCTGATCCGGCTCAGCGCCTTGCCAATGGCATTCGATTGTTCATTCGTCGAGCGCACGAAGACTCACAGTGGGGCGCATTCATCCATAAGTTCGCCATGAGCAATTCTTCGTTACGCGAAATGTTCAGCAGCCAGGCGACTACGGATCTTCTGAGCGGGCTTTCCACTGGACGCTATACGTTTGCGCAGGAGCAATTGCTCTCAGTACTGACGCTGATTTCGAGCAGCGTCCTGGGCTCGATTTTTCTGGTGCTGGAAGGGCACAGAACGTGGCGCGAATCGGGATCTGATACGGCTGAACTCGTGCTGCGTGCCTTGGGTGTGCCTCTGGAGGAGGCTAGAGCGCTGGCGACCGTAGAGTTGCCGGCACTTCCTCCTATCGACTAAGCGCGGTAACTGAAACAACGAAAAACCCCTGGCGTTTTCAGGGGTTCGGGGATCGCTTTGCCTTGAAAACTGGAAAACAAGAACAATGAATAACAAAAATCAACTGCCCCAGTTAGTAACACAACAGCCTGTCCGGTATCCGCAACCGACGGTTAAAGCCCAAGGTCTGACTCACCTGATCTTTCAAAGGCCAGACTTGAATGAAGCGGCGCATTTCCTGACAGACTTCGGCCTGGCCGTCAGTCATCAGAACGCCGAAACGCTCTATCTGCGCGGCACTGAACCGGCTCCCTATTGTTACCGTGTCCACCGTGCAGAAAATGCATGTTTTGTCGGGTTCGGGCTGGCAGTCCAATCGCTCGAGGATCTGGAAAAGCTGACGCAAATTCCAGGTGCGTCATCGATCGAGACATCGACACATCCTGGCGGCGGGCACTACCTCAGACTGACCGATCCTTCAGGGTTTACCGTCGAAGCAGTTTGTGGCCAGACGCCAAGTAAAACCCTGCTGCACAGAGCCCCACTTCCCTGGAATCTGGCGCAAGAGCAATCGCGAATCAACGCCACGCAGCGCCCGCCGATTGCACCGCCTGAAGTAATCAAACTGGGTCACATCGTCATTGAAGTGGCCGACTATCAGGCGACCTGTGCCTGGTACACCCGGCATTTCGGGTTTATTCCCAGCGATGTGCAGGTACTCCCTGACGGCACCCCCATCGTCGCTTTCATGCGCCTTGATCTCGGTGACAGGCCTGCGGATCACCATACGCTCGCGATTGTCCAGGGGTTCATGGCGACCTATAGCCACAGTGCCTATGAGGTCGTCGATGCCGACGCGGTGGGCATGGGGCAACGGGTCCTGCGAGAGCGGGGTTGGGAGCACTCGTGGGGAATCGGCCGGCACATCCTGGGCAGTCAGATCTTCGATTACTGGCAAGACCCTTGGGGTGATAAGCACGAGCACTACTGCGACGGAGATATCTTTACCGCCATACAACCTGTGGGCATCCATCCCGTGAGTCCCGAGGCAATGGCGCAGTGGGGGCAGCGCATGCCCAAGAATTTTACCAAACCCAGGATGAGCTTGAGCAATGTACGAGCCCTGATCCGCAACCTGCGGCGCAGCCCGGACTTGACGCTTCGCAAGTTGATCACGCTGATGCGGATGTTCGGGTAGCGCGGCCGCCATGTCGGGCAACGCGACACGATATGGCCGGCGAGACGTGCTCAAAGCCGGTGCCCTGATCGCCGGCGGCTCGTTGATCTACAGCGTCGCCAGCCCACCCTCAGAACAACACCACAGTTCTCGCGCCATCGAGCGCGGGACAAACGCTGCCCCAGGAGTACCTTCAATGTCTGCTGTACATGTAGTCCGCTTTGAGTTTGAGAACGGTATCCACTGGGGCGTGTTACGCCAAGACCGTATCACGATTGTCCCAGGTACTTTTGAGACCACGGGTGACTTCATCAACCAGAACAGTATCGATGAGCTCGCTCAACTCAATGGTACTCAGTTGGAGGCGCACCAAGTGAAACTGCTGTCGCCGGTGACCCGCAATCAACAATTCGTCTGCCAAGGGGCCAACTATCGACAGCACATGATCGAGTCGGGCATGGACCCGGATGCGAAGAAATACAACATGATCTTCACCAAGGCGACCAGTTGCCTGGTGGCCGCAGACAGCGTCCTGATCAAGCCGCGCACCGTCCGTTTCCTTGACTATGAGATCGAACTTGGGCTGGTGATGAAACGCGTTATCAGTGGCGCAGTGACCGTCAACGATGCCAACCTGCATGAATTCGTTGCCGGCGTGGTCATTGTCAATGACTACTCGGCACGCGACATTCAGATCCCCCAGATGCAGTTCTACAAGGGCAAGAGCTTTCGCACGTTTGGCCCGGTCGGCCCCTACCTCTGCTTGCTGGGTGCCCAGGACATGCATTACCTGAAAGCATTGCAGTTGCGCCTGACGGTCAACGGCGAAGTACGGCAAAGCGACAGTACGGCCAACCTGGTGTATGGCCCCGCTGAAACCCTGACCGAACTCTCCGCCGTGCAAGATCTTGCCCCCGGCGACCTGATCGCCACCGGTACTCCGGCGGGATGCGCTCTGAGCATACCGTCGCCCGCCAAACAGCGCATTGCGGCCCTGATGCCAGAAGCCACCAAGTGGAAGCTGTTCCTCAAGGCGCAGGAAGGGCGGACGCAGTATCTCAAGGCGGGAGACGTCGTCGAAGCGCGCATTCGCAGTGCGGATGGCGTGATTGACCTGGGTGTGCAACGCAACCGAGTCGTAGAGGAAGCCTGAAAATGATGGTGCAATCTCTGAACGACATTGAACGTATCGAGCAGGTCCCGTTGTCGGAACGTGGCTTGGCTTCCAGCACCTATGAAGCACTGGCGCGTACAGCCGAACTTTCTCCCAATGCGCCCGCACTGAGTTTCTTCGCTGACGCTACCTGCTTCAGGAGCACCCATCACTGGAGCTATGCCGAACTCATCGAAGATATCACTCGAGCGGCGAATGCTTTCCACGATCTGGGCATTACCCCGGGTGAAGTGCTGGCCTTCATCCTGCCCAACCTGCCGGAAACCCACTTCACCATCTGGGGGGGCGAAGCGGCCGGTGTCGTCATGGCGATCAACCCACTGCAAGAAGCCAAACAGATGGCTGCCTTGCTGCGGGCCGCCAAGGCCAGCGTGGTGGTAACGCTCGCACCGACGCCGGGCAGTGACCTGTGGCCTAAGTTGGCCTCCCAGCTGGATCAACTTCCCGAGATCAAGCACGTCGTTTGGGTTGGCATGGGACCCTATGTTGATGCAGCTCAGCGTGAATCGCTTGAATCCCTGGCACAGAAAGAACGTGAGGTGCACAGGGATGCCACGATTCACGAATTACGAGCGTTGATGAATGCCCAGCCAGGCACGCATCTGAAGAGTGCTCGGCTGTTCCGCCCTGAGGATCGTTCCTCTTACTTCTGCACCGGCGGTACCACCGGGCTCCCCAAGATTGCGATGCGTACGCATGGGGCGGAGGTCTTCAACGCGTGGGCCATGGCCACGCACATGCAACCCCGCGGGAGTGGCCAGGTCATTTTTTGTGGGTTGCCGCTGTTCCATGTAAATGCCCAGCTGGTGACCGGCCTGATGCCTTGGACCCAAGGTGATCATGTCATCCTCGGTACGCCGCAGGGTTATCGCGGTGAGGGTGTGATCCCACACTTCTGGGAGATGGTCGAGCACTTCGGCATCAACTTCTTCTCCGGCGTACCCACCGTCTATTCCGCACTGTTGCAAAACGAGCTGGAAGGCCGTGACCTGTCCAGCCTGCGTTATGCCATGTGTGGTGCCGCGCCGATGCCGGTTGAGCTTTTCCGGGAGTTCGAAGGCCGGACCGGGGTGAAGATCCTCGAAGGCTACGGACTCACGGAAGGCGCGTGCGTCTCCTCGGTTAATCCGCCCCATGGCGAGCGCTTCGTCGGCTCCATCGGCATACGGATTGCCTATCAGGACATGCGTGCAGTCATGCTCGATGACGCTGGAGAGTATCTGCGCGACGCCGACACCGACGAAATTGGCCTGATCACCATCACCGGTCCGAACCTGTTCGAGGGTTACGTTGAAGAAAGCCATAACCGGGGCCTGTGGATCGACATCAATGGTCAGCGCTGGCTGAATACGGGCGATCTGGGTCGCCAGGATGAAAATGGCTACTTCTGGCTGACCGGGCGCAAAAAGGAGCTGATTATCCGTGGCGGCCACAATATCGATCCCAAGCAAATCGAGGAGGCTTTGCAGGCCCACCCAGCGGTGGCGTTGGCGGCTGCCATCGGCAGCCCGGACGCCTATTCGGGTGAAGTGCCGGTTGCCTACGTGCAACTGCGGCCAGGCCACGTTTGCGATGTCGAAGAACTTGAGCGGTTTGCTCAACACCACATCAGTGAGCGGGCGGCCATTCCCAAGCGGATCGAAATTCTCGAAGCGCTGCCGTTGACGGCGGTGGGCAAGATCTTCAAGCCCGCGTTGCAGCGGCGCGAAGTTGCCAGGGTAGTCCGGCAGGATGTGGATCGTATGTGTCTGAAGGACATTGGGGTCGAAGTGATTGCGCATGAACAACGTGGACTGGTCGCCTGCATCCGGGCCGGGAGAAATCAAGAGTCCCTGGCCCTCCTTCTAGGTCGCTATAGCTTTCAGGTGGAGTGGCTCAAATGATCCTGACTTTGTAATTTCGCCACTCCGGCCCTGGTACTAATCAGCCAGGGCCTTTTTCAAAAAAACGATGAACTTCAACCGGTACTGCCAAGTGCACCGGAAGGCGAAGCTTTGCCTGCGCACCAATCAATAACAACAATACGAGGTGGGAAATGAACCTGAGCAACCGTGCAATCCCGTGTCTCTCAGCTGTGCGAGAAGTGTCTTCCTGGATCAAATTCACAGGTGCCGCGGCAATACTCAGCGTTTCAACAAGCGCGGGGGCCAATGGCATTGCCTTGAACGAACAAAGTGCAAGCAGCGCGGGTACTGCTTATGCGGGAAGATCGTCTTCTGCGCTGGACGCCAGCACCATCTTTGGCAACCCTGCGGGCTTGACCAAATTGAAGCGTACCGAGATTTCCGGCGGAGCCGCGGTTGTCTCGGTGAGCGATGACATCAGTGATGCGCAGAGCAGTGCCCCGGGAACGAATAAAGGGGACTCGGTACCATTGGGGGTCGTGCCCTTCGCCTATATGTCGACGCCGCTTGACGAGCGTTTTTCGATTGGTCTGGGCCTGTATGCTCCGAGTGGCCTGATCAATGATTACGAGAGCGGTTTTCAGGGCCGCTACCATGGTTCCTATAGCACGACCAAGGAAGTAACCCTGCAGCCCACCATTGCCTATCGGATCAACGATTACGTATCCATTGGTGGCGGGCCGACCATCAACCGTTTCACTGCAAAGCTTCAGAATGACTTGGCCACCGGTGCCCTGAACAACGGCCAGGACACAGAGGTCACTATTAAAGGCGATGACACGGCACTTGGCTACAATCTCGGCATCTTGTTTGACTTGAGTGAGGCGACGAGTTGGGGGATTAACTATCACTCAAAAGTGGCTTATCACCTCAAAGGGCATACTGAGGTTTCCGGCTCCCCGAGCGTTATCCCGCTGGACGGAAACTATGACAACAAGATAGACATCACTATGCCCGAATCAGTGGACACGTCCATCACCCATCATTTCAATAGTCGCTGGACGGGATACCTGGGAACCACCTGGAAGCGTTGGAGCCGGATCAAGAAGGTCGAGGCAGTCAACAGCGGTCTTTCCCCCTTGGGCCAGGCGGCTGGCCTGGGAAGTGTGACCGAAGAAATGAACTGGCGTGACACTTGGGCCACCGCAGTTGGCGCGTCCTTTGAATTGAACCAACAATGGCTGCTGCGCGCAGGTTACGCCTATGATCCGTCGCCCATTAGAAATGCCGATCGCAGCGTGCGCGTTCCGGTTGGGAATCGCCAGGCCGTGACTTTGGGCGGTGCTTATTCGCCGAGTTCCGATCTGACGATAGACTTTGCTTATGGTTATCTCTGGGATTCCAGAGTCTCAGTGAAACAGTCGAACAACTCCGGTCTTCAGCCGGAATACAGTGCCAACTACGAAAATAGTGCGAATGGATTTTCAGTACAGGCAACCTATCGGTACTAATCGACAGGACTCAATTTTTAATAGAGTCCATATTTGCGAGCCTTCCCGAAAGTTTCCCTTTCGTCGTTAATCAACTACTCAATCGGGACGTCACACCTCTGGCAGTTGATGAGCGCGCAGCGGGGGGACAAATATGAAGAGCTGTGTGAGAGGTAGCTATTGGCCGATTCTGTTGAAAAAGTCGGTTCGCCCAAACAGCCTGGTCATTGACTGGTTAAAACGCATTTTTTGCACACTGCTACGTGAAATCCGAGCCCGGAAGCCTCGCCGCCACCTCATGGGCAACCCGAAGTGTGAACTCCAATATGGCGGCATTCAGGGCGGGTAGGGCGAGCTGATTCGGGTTGATCTTGAAAAGCAGGCATCGTTCTGGCTGCTCCGGCCTGAAGGTTCGCTGGTGCGGGCCTCTTTTTTTGGTGATTCACATCCCTCAATGCTCATGGGCATGCGAATGGATCGTGAGGGCACCAGGTACCTTGGTGCGTTCGAGTCCCCCACGTTCCAGCCACCGGAGGGTCTGCTCATAGGCACGCTGCAGCAAAGACTCGGTCTGGTCAAAGTTGAAAACCGAGACATCCACCGGGCACAAAGGCGGGACGATGTGCAGACTGGCGAAAGTGCGGAAGTGTTCGATGTCGCTCACCAGTTGGCGCATGCTCATCAGATTGACGGTGTGCAGGGCTAAGGCGACCAGTCCTCGGGGAGGTTGCATTAGGTCGCAACTCATTCCGGTGGGGATGACCACGACGTTGGTGGCTCCCAAGGCTACGGCAGTCGAAATAGGTGTATTGCTTGCCACGCCGCCGTCAACCAGGAACTGATCGGCGATTTGTACGCAGGGGAACACCAGCGGAATGGCAGCGCTGGCCAGTAACGCCTGCTCGAGTTCGCCACTGGACAGAACCGTCTCGGCACCACTGAGCAGGTTGGTGGTGACGATGTATAGGGGCAGCACCGCATCCTCAATGCGGTGAATGGGCAATGCCTGACCCAGCAGCCGATTCAAGGCCGACGGCTGCAACAGATAGCCACGCCGTTTGATCAATCCTCTACAGGTATCGAACCAAGAGAGGGGGAAGACGTCAGTTTTACTCAGCCCGCGCCAGAATCCGGCGAGCGCCTCGACGCCATCGGAATCGGGTCTTGCGGCAAAGTAGGCACCGTTGATAGCGCCTACCGAAGCACCAACCACCATGTCGAATCGAACATTGGCTTCGACCAGGGCCCGCAACATTCCCACCTGCACCGCCCCCAAACTGCCACCGCCAGCGAATACGATTGCGGTTTTGGTCGCCATGGCGGAAGTCTCTGTGCGCAAATGTATCGAATGAGTGTAGCTGGCGGGTCGGCATTACTCACTTTGAAGTGCAAACTCGATAGCGCTCAGCAAAGCATCGCTGCTGAAGGGCTTACGCAGGCATTCGATGGGTTTATAGCGACCGGTTTCGGCCAGTGTCGCTTCATCCCAATGTGCCGACATGCAAATCACCGGGAATTTTCTGTCCTTGAGCGTCAGTGCGTGCATGACGTCTATCCCTGACAGGCCGTTCATCTTCAAATCCAGCAACAGACACGCAATGTCATCGAAGTTTTCGAGGGCCAGGAGTTCCTCGCCCGAGGCGAATACCCGGGCGCGGTATCCGGCCGACCGAAGCAGGTTGGCCAGGCTTTTGCGCACGGACGCATCGTCGTCCACGATGCAGACGATGATCATGGCGCTGACGGATGACCCGGGCGCGGCGCAGTCATTGTTGGTAGTCATGTAGGACTCTGCACGCCAAACGTCGGCTCTGAGCTAATCAAGCCATACAGGCTGACCAGGCTCACCAGCGAGCGCGTCTGCATCTTCTCCATGATGTGTTTGCGGTGGACCTTGGCGGTGATTTCGCTGGTGCCCAGCCGGTTGGCGATGTGTTTGTTGGACAGACCCTCCACGATCAGTGGCAGCACTTCGCGCTCACGGGGGGTCAACAGGGCGGCCCTTTGACGGGCACTCTGAGTGCGTTGCCATTGCTCGAACGTCGCCGCTGCGCGCTGACGGGTGGTGCGCAGGATGTCCAGCAACTGGCCGTCGTTGAAAGGCTTGGTCAGGAACTCGACCGCTCCCGCTTTCATGGCCTGCACCGACATCGGGATGGTGCCGAAACCGGTCATGAAAATAACCGGCCACGGAAGTCCGCGCCGCCCGAGTGTGGATTGCAGTTCCAGGCCTGTCGCCTCGGGCAGGCTGACGTCCAGCAACAGGCAAGCGGGGCCGATGTCGAGGTCAGCGCTGAGCAATTCTTCGGCCGAGGCGTATATCCGGTGCACGATGCCTTCGGCCCGCAGCAGTCGGCTGAGCGCTGTGCGCACGCAGGCGTCATCGTCCACGATGAACACCGGTACGCTGTCAGGATCGATCCTCTGCTGATCCTCGGACGCCAAGGGGCCCGGGGCCGCAGGATGGAACAGGGGCAGGGGCGGTTCACGTTCTTTCAATAATCGGTAACCTCGGCGCGGGACCGTCTGGATGAGCTCTTTTTCTCCGAGCAACTTGCGCAGCGAGGAAATCTGCACCTGCAGATTGTTTTCCTCGACGACGGTGTCAGGCCAGACCTGTGTGATCAATTCATCTTTGCTGACGATTCGGCCATCGGCCTGCATCAGCACCGAGAGGATTTCGAACGCCCGGCCCCCGACACGCAGCGGCCGTCCATCAAGAAAGGCTTCGCGCCGTTCCAGGGAAATAGTGGCTTGGCCGAGTCGGATCATACATTCCTCTGCACTGCGTTGACGGGGCGTGACGCCGGAACGTCGTTTCATCAGGGCTACACGCTAGGGTGCGTTCTCAGTTAGTTTTCACGGGAAAACTAACTGAGAACGCACCCTAGGGGACGGCCTCGCATAATGCAATTATCCCGAGGGATAACATGCGGCGATTTCAGAGCGCAAAAACCACAGGCGGCAGGGGCCCTCAACTGCCATTCTGGTGCCGATGACGGACAGGATTGCTTGAGCGCAACCCCCGGGCCAGAGCCTTGCGTATACTCCCAGGCTCAGCCCGAAACGAATCTTCAGCGGTGATTGTTCATGCCCAGCAGCCCTCTCTCAGCATCCGGTTCCCACAGTCTTGATGTCGTACACGATGAAGCCTGGCTGGAGCGTTGCACCTTCACCATACTGCGCCGGGAAAACGACCTGACCTGGTTCACGCTCCAGGATCGGGCATCGGGCACACGCTGGCTCGCCGCCCGGGCGCCGATTCAACGGCCTGCTCTATGCCAGCGGCTGGAGCGCGATTTTCACCTGAGGCTGGATCCGGCCTGGGCGATTGCCCCTGTCGCGTTCATCCGCTCGGCCGAGGGGCCTTTGTTGATTTATCCCGTGTCTGGGGTGCCGCTGACTGATTTGATCACTGACACAGGGCTGCCACTGGCGCGCTTGCTGGCCATCGCCGTAGCCGCGGCCAACGCGCTGGCGAGCGCCCAGAAGATGGGCGTGCGACATGCCAGCCTGCTACCCCACCACTTGGTGGTGGATGCGGCCGACTCGGTCAGACTACTGAATTTTCACCGCCATGCCGGGGAAGCGCCCGCCGATGAATTGCCTGACCTGGAACAATGGCCTTATCTGGCCCCCGAGCAGGTACGACGCGATGCCGCCAGCTTTGATGCGCGCAGCGATGTCTACGCGCTGACCGCGATTCTTTATCAGGCACTGACCGGCCGACTGCCGCTCACCGCCCGCGACCCGTCCCAATGGCTGCACGTGCACGCCGCGGTCCAGCCGCAATCACCGGCGATTCATGTCACCGATCTGCCGGAAGGCATCTGCCGAGTGCTGCTCAAAGGCCTGGCGAAAGAACCGGGTGCCCGCTACCAGAGTGCCGAATCAATAGCCGCGGATCTGGCCTGGTGCCAACGGCAGTGGCTGGAACATGAGCGTATCGACGCGTTCCGCCTGGGCGCTTTCGATGCGTTGCCTTCCCTGGCCCGCAGCGATGTGCTGTTTGGTCGAGAGGACGAACGTACGCAGTTGGTCGAGCTGATGCATCAGGTGGGCAGCGATGGCATTGCCCGGGTTCTGCTGGTCGGTGGCGCGCCGGGCGCCGGCAAGTCGACGCTGATCCATCAGGGTGTCCGGCCGCTGGCGTCCGGCTACTGGGCCAGTGGCAAGAGCAATCTGTTGCAGCAGGAAATTCCATTTGCACCCTTGGCAGAAATCTTCAAGTCGCTGATGACCCAGTTGCTGGGCAAGCCGGCTCTGGAGTTGCAGACACTGGGCGAGCAACTGGTCGAACGGCTCAAGGGGCGGGGCAGGCTTCTGGTGGAGTTGGCGCCCGAGGCTGAGTTGGTCATCGGGGTCACACCTGAGCTACCGAACATGCCGGCCCGACATGCGCTCGATCGCGCCAACCGAACCCTGCTCGATGTATTGGAAGTCTTCGCTCAGCCGGGATGCCCCTTGGTGCTGTTCGTGGATGACGTGCAATGGGCGGACGATTCGACGCTGTCGTTTTTGCAGGCCTTCGTCGCCCGGCGGCCTCGGCATCTGGTGCTGATCCTGGCGTATCGCGAGGCCGAGTCGCAGGCCCTCGAGCGCAAGGGGGGAGTGCTGGAGGTGCTGGGCCGCGAGCAATCGTTACCCTGTGCAAGCGTCATGCTGGGGCCATTGTCGGTGCCCGCCGTCGCGCAGCTGATCGCCGCTGAACTGGACGCCGACCCCAAGGAGATTGAGGCGCTCGCGCAAGTCGTGCATTACAAGACGGCCGGCAATCCTCTGTTTGTCAGCCAGGTGTTGCGCGCATTGATCGATGAATGTCTGGTGCGCTTTGACGTGCAGGGTCGCCGCTGGGTCTGGAATCAACAGGAGGTGGACGGTTATCGCTACGCCGACAACGTCGCGGACTTGATGGTACTGCGACTCGAACGCCTGTCGCCGATGGAGCGCGAAGTGCTGCGCACGGCGGGCTATGTCGGCGGGCGCTGTGATGAATCACTGCTGCATCGGCTGTTGCCGTGTGAGCCGCAACAAATTACCCATGGCGTGCAAAGCCTGGTCGATGCAGGTTTTCTGCTGCGTGAGCGCGAGCAACTGGTGTTTCCCCATGACCGTGTGCTTGAGGCGGCCTGTCAGCTGGCGGCGTCAGCGGGACGCGCCGCCGAGCATGCGCGTATCGCTGGCGCCATGCTTGATCATTGGGGCGAGCAGATCCATGAGCGTGTGTTCGAAGTCGCCAGTCAGGTCCAGCGCATTGACGCCGATGAACTGGAGGCGCATCGCCGCGCCGCGTTCGTCGAGCTGTTGGTCGAAGCCGCCGAACGCGCCCGGGACACCGCCTCTGTCGAGCAGGCCGTGGGCTATCTACGCACGGCCGAGAGTCTGCTCGGCCAGACAGGTTGGTCGAGCCTCTACAGCCAGACGTTTGCCACCCAATGGCTGGCTGCCGAGTGCGACATGCTCCTGGCCGATCTGATCGGGGCCCAGCGCCGCCTCGACGACTGCCTGACCCACGCCACCACAGTGCTCGACCGCGCGAAGACCTATCGGTTACGGGCCACCTTGCGCACGCTGCATTCCGATTACGAGGGGGCGATCACCGAGGCGCTGAACGGTTTGGCCTTGCTGGATATTCCCCTTCAGCGCAGGCCCTCACAGAACGATTTGACCCTGGCATTTACCCAGGTTCGTGAGTTTGTCGGCGCACGCCGCATCGCCGATCTGGTGCATTTGCCCAAGGCCGATGACCCGTCTGTCGAAGCGGCCATGGAGTTGCTCAGTACGTTGATTTCTTCGTTCTTCGTCGACGACGACATTCGTTTTCTGCATTTGGCGAAAATGGTCGAACTCACACTGCTGCATGGCACCACGCCAAGCAGCGGCTACGGTTTTGCCTGGTTTGGCGTGATGATTGCCGAACGCTATGGCGAATATGTGGACGGGCAGGCCTTCGCCGAAGTGGCGCTTGAACTCACCGACAAGCACGGCTACGAAGCAGGGCGCACAGGCACGCTGGTAGCGCTCGATCAAGTCAGCCCGTGGACCCGACCGATGGCCTACGCTCGACAGAAGGCATTCGCCGCATTCGAATGCGGCCAGGCCGGTGGCGACCTGGGCATGTCCTGCTATGCCTGCAACCACATCGGCTCAGACCTGCTGTTCATGGGCGAACCCTTGCAAGGAGTGTTGAACGAACTGGAGCATGGGTTGGCGTGGGTGCGGCAATTTCATTACATCGATATCGAGCGCATCCTGCTGGCGCAACAGGCATTCGCCACCGATCTGCGCGACGGGCGCCTGCATCGGCCGTTGGCCGAATTGGATGGCATCGAACATGACCGTTTCGGTCCCATCGACCGTACCCGTGTGTCGCAGCCGACGCTGTTCTGGTCGTGGCTGTATTGCGGTATGTCGGCGTTTTATTTCGGCGATATCCCTTGCGCATTGCGACGTTTCGAAGAAGCCGCCGCGCTGGCCTGGTCCATTCCGGCGCATATCAATCTCGCCGATTACTACCTGTTTTACAGCCTGGCGCTGGGCAGCGCGCAAGCGCCGGGCGAGGTGGCGGAAAAACTGGAAAAACTCGAGCGGCAACGCCTGCGGTTCCTGCCGTGGGTCGAACTCAACCCGATAACCTTCCGCAACAAGTTGCTGCTGATCGAGGGCGTCATCGCCCGTTTGCGCGGTCAGGAACTGGTAGCCATCCGCTGTTTCGATCAGTCGCAGATCGCTGCGGCGGCGGCCGGTTTCATCCATGAGCAGGCGCTGGCCCATGAACAACTGGCCGATATCTGCCTACCCAACGGGCTGGTGTCGGGTGCCAGCCACCACCTGCGTGTCGCGCGCGACTGCTACAACCTGTGGGGCGCCGAAGGCAAGGCGCGTCAATTGGAAACCTTGCACCCGTTTCTGAGTGCGCAGCCGTCGTTCGAGCCGGTCCGGCCTGTGACCCAGGTCCGCCTCGATCTTGAAGTGGGGATCGAAGCGGCGCGCGCACTGTCGCAGGAAGTTCTGCTCGACCGACTGGTCGAAACCCTGATGAATCACTTGATGATTCAGGCCGGTGCCGACAATGGCGTGCTGATGATCGTCAGCGGCGCCGAACTGCAACTGGCGGCGACGGCTTCGGTCGAAGCCGGCAATGTACGGGTCGCTCTGGACGCCGGGCAACCGCTCGAACAGATGGCGCCGGCCTCGGTACTCAACGCCACGATGCGCACGCGCACGACCCTGGTGCTCGACGATGCCCGGGCCGATTGTCCCGAGGCCTACAGCGCCGATCTGCAACAGCGGCAAGCACGGTCGGTGTTGTGCCTGCCGCTGCTCAAACAAGGCACGTTGATCGGCCTGGTGTATCTGGAAAACAGCCTGGTCCCCAAGCTATTCAGCGCCCAGCGCTTGACCATGCTGGAAATTCTCGCCTCTCAGGCCGCGGTGTCACTGCAAACCGCCAAGCTGTATGCGCAGCTGGTCGAGGACAACCAGCTACGCGCGCAGATGGAAGCGGACTTGCGCAGTTCCCGCGCGGAACTGGCGCGTAGCTCGCACCTCAAGGTCATGGGCGAGCTTTCTGCTTCGATTGCCCATGAAATCAGCCAGCCGTTGCTGGGCATCGTGTCCAATGCCTCGGCCAGCCTGCGCTGGCTCAAGCGTGATCAGCCCGATCTGGAAGAGGCGATTCAGGGGCTGGAAGACATTCGCTCGGACAGCGCCCGCGCCGCCGACATTGTCCAGGCGCTGCGCGCACTCGCCAAGCAGACGCCGTTGCAACGGTTGCCGGTGCAAATCGATCACTTGATCGGTGAGGTCGTGCGCCTGACCGCCACTGACCTTGCGAACCGCAATGTGCGCCTGGAAACCCGGCTCGATGCGCAATGCCCGGTGTCGGTCGACGCGGTACAGATCCAGCAGGTGGTGTTCAACCTGATCACCAATGCGCTGGAGGCCATCGCCGGAGCAGGGTCGCCCAATGGATGCATCATCATCGGCTCAGCGGTGAAGGACGTTCATGTCCAGGTCTGCTTCCAGGACAACGGCCCCGGAATTGACGCGCACCAGCGCGAGCAGATCTTCGATGCGTTCTACACCACCAAAGGCAGCGGCATGGGAATGGGCCTGGCCATCTGCAGGTCGGTGATCGGCGCGCACGGCGGGACGCTGGTGGTCCAGGACAGCGAGCAGGGCGCCCGGATTTGCTTCAACCTGCCACTGGCACCGGCCAGCGCCGGATAAAAAAAGGTTCTTCACGGAATCCCGGGGGAACACCGATACCTGTAGAAACTGCGATGCGGCGATCCGACTTGCCAGCGATGGCGACCTTACGGCCGAGCATTTTCTTCCTGGTGTACATATTCATTGCTGCGGTAACGGCCACTTAGGGTTCCGCCCTGACGGCGGGTCACTTTCGAAAAGCGCGAAAGTAACCAAAGCGCTTTGCCCCTTACATTCGGTGCCTCGCTGTGGCTCGGCATGCCCTCGCTCCGGTCCTGCTCCGTGGGCCCGCCGCGATCGGCCATCCATGGCCGTGCGCGGCTAACCCGGCATCCATGCCGGGTTGCCCACTGCGCAGAACCTGCGCTCGGCCTCACGAGGCGGCGTGCACCGCAACAGCACCGCGAGGCGAGCTAACGCTCGACCTCGTTGTTTGGTGGTGCACGCGTTCCCCTGTAGGAGCTGGCTTGCCAGCGATGGTCGGTAACGATAACGCGTGTGAACCGGATAAACGCGGCGTACTTGAGTCCATCGCCAGCAAGCTGGCTCCTACAGTTCCCCGGGATTACGTGAAGAACCTAAAAAAAGGCCGCATGAGCGGCCAAAGGGGAGGAGTTCGTTTTGTCGATCTCGATCAGTTCACGCGTGCAGCTCTTGCGCGCGCGACTGTCCCACGCCGTCGACCAGGCTTTCGCGAATTATCCATTCGGGTATGTCCCGATCAATCACGGGTGGCTGGCCAGGGTGGCTCGCTACATGATCAAAGGTCCGTCGCCATGCCTTGGGTGTCATCCCTTCCAGGCGGCTGAAGGTGCGGGTGAAATGCGAGTGGTCTGCGAAGCCGCATTCATAGACGACATCGGTGATCGGCATCGAGGTGATCAGCAGGCTTTTGGCTTTTTCGATTTTCATCATCACTAGCCAGCCTTGCGGCGAGTGGCCGGTAACCTTTTTGAACGCCCGGGAAAAATGGCTACGGGACAGGTTGCAGTGTTCGGCAATCTCGCTGATGCGAACGCAACTGCCCATGTCACGCAGCATCAGCTCCTTGGCGCGGCGCTCCTGCCAGCCGGACAGGGCACCCAGCGGCCGGGCAAGGGTGCATGGATGGTTTGAAATCACCGATTGCGGGTTCATGGCGGCTCTCCTGATCGTTCAGGAAAGTCTGTCCGCCGGGGACATTTAAAGTCCTTAAGCAAACCTTAAGAGTTCTGAAATCCAGTGTCCGTTGCCGTGTGTCCTTCCATGCCGTTCAGCTAGGTTGGAAGCAAAGGATGACTTGTTTTTTACCGGACTCGTCAGAGCGTTCCAAAGGTCAACTCCATCGCCAGTACAGCGGACAACGCCAGCATAATCAGCAACGCGATAAACATCAGGCTCAACTCGGCGACCTGCTTATAAAGGGCAATCGGCCTTTTCGTGACTCGTGCAATTGATTTATTAGAGGAAGCCATCGCCCATTCTCCCTTTTGCGCCCAATACGTAATCGCTCCAGAAGGAGTACATCAGGATCACCGGCAGGATGAACTGCGCGCCGATCAGGGCGATCAGGGCGAACAGCCGACGGGTGGCCGGTGATGCCGTCGCCCACAGGCTGACGGCTGGCGGGCCGAAATCATCCAGCGAGACGGCGTTGGCGGTAGTCAGGGTAAGGCGCATCGCACAGGGCGGGCTTGACCTGAGCAGCAAGGCGATGGCGTTGCATGGTGGTGTCGCACGATTCATTTTTCACCCCTCGCATCATGCCGGGCCCGCCGTCTCCATGATGTACGGGACGACAGCTGTTGCGGGTACCAGGGGGGCTGCAACTAATGAGCCATTTCAATTGGGCAAAGAAAAACTTCAAATGAATGAACAGGCACTGAGTGTTTGACGCGAGAGAAAAGGGGGAGGGGGGAATATTCCTCAAATCAGGTGGTAAACGCCCGGTTGGGTGGGTGAAATTCCCCATTTATGGAGATAGCCCCCGGCCCTTTTTCACCGACCATTCTGGGTAGGGGCTTCTCGTACCCGATGGCGGTTCGACCGGCTGCGATTGGCCTACCGCAACGAGCGATAGGCAATGGGGTCGATGTAAGCCGACTGCAGGTCGCGCTCCGGGATCTCCCAGATGATTTGCCTTGGCGGCGTTTCTTTGGAGGCCGGGTTGTTGAGGTAGCTGTTTGCAGCACCAGAGAACGCTCCGCCATCTTTGGCGAAGTTACCTACGGGGGCACCCAGTGCCTGCTGCAGAAACCCTGCAAAGTTGGAGTTGCGTGAGAATGAAGTGCCGATGAGCACGGTATTGGGGAGGTCGGCATCGCCAAACAGGTCTGCCTCAGTGTCAGGGCTGGCGGCTGACGCAACGGGAAGTTCGTGGGTGCGGGTCTCGGCGAGCATTTCGGGTGCGGGTTGCCATTTGAGCGGCAGCCAGTCGATGCCCGCCAGATGGACCAGGTCGCCAGGTCGCACCGCGAGCGAGGCATGACTTTCGTTGAACGACCTGCGTGGCGTTGCGCTGATGCCCAGGCTCTTCAGGCGCTGCGCGATGGCCTCGGCCGCCGCCTTCGCACCGGATTCGCTCCAGTGCGTATCGGTGCGCAACCAGGCACTGGCCCCCAGTGGCATCAGCGCACCGGTGAGGTCCAGATTCGACACGCCCCCCGCATCCAGCTTCGAGGTCCAGGCCTGGATGCGCCCTTCGAGAGCGGCCGGGCGGTGCAGTGCGCAACGCTGCCCGGCAGCGATACGGCTCTTGTCTGGAACGATGACCACCAGCAGGCCGATGTCACGTTGGGAGAGCTGCTGCTTCAGATCAATCACTGCCTGGACTTTGGCATCGGCATTGCGCTGTGCCTGATGATTGACCTTGAGTTCATCGGCCAAAAACAACCAGTCAGGACAACCCGAGCGAACCCTCGGCCCGGTGTCACTGAGCAAAAGCCAACTGACACCGCGCTCCAGCTCGGCGAAGGTCGTGGGGAGGTAAGCGTTGGACAGTTCCTTGGCGATCCGATGGGTGATATCGCCATCGAGAATCTGCGTGGTCAGCACTTTATCGGGTAGCAGCGAGATCTGCCCTGAAACGATCAGACGGCCAGAGGACAGCAGGCCGACGACCAGGAATATCAGCAGCGCCACGCCGGCCAACCGACTGCTGCGTGTCGCCAGATCATCTGGCTGAGTGGGGGGCGGGGTGTGCTTTAAGCTCGTCATCAGAATTGGAAATACAGGAAGGGTACGGTTTCGCGACTGGCGATCAGTGCGAACGACAGCATGAAACCGGCGATGGGCCAAAGGGCGGCGGTGTAGAGCGAAAGGCCGCCCAGTTGTTTCTCACAGTAAGGGCGCAGCAGCGGTGCGACGACACCGAACACTCCCAGCAAACCCGCAAGGCCGTGCACCGGGCGCAGGGTCGTGGACAGTTCGTCACCGAGGGCGATGCCCTGCAGACCGAACTGTCCGGCATACAGGCTCAGCGCGCTATGAAAGTCGGGGGCGCGGAACAGTGTCCAGGCCAGGCACACGAACAGCAGTGTCAGGCCATGGGAAAGCACCGGCGGCACCGGGGGCAGGGAAGAGCTGTTCCAGGCACGATTCACACACAACGCAATGCCATGGGCGCTGCCCCACAGCAGATAATTCCAGCTATCGCCACCGTGCCAGAGGCCGGCGATGGCCATGATCAGGAACAGGTTGCGGTAGGTTTTCCAGGTGCCGTTGCGATTGCCGCCCAGCGAAATATACAGATAGTCGCGTAACCAGCTGGACAGCGACAGATGCCAGCGGCGCCAGAAGTCCTGGATGCTGTTGGCCAGATACGGACGATCGAAGTTCTCGGGAAAGTGAAATCCCAGCATCAGCCCCAGCCCGATGGCCATGGCACTGTAGCCGGCGAAGTCGAAGAACAGTTGCAAGGAATAGGCAAGGCAGCCGATCCAGGCGTCGGAGAAGCTGGGGTTCGGCACACTGAACGCCACGTCGACTACCGGCGACAGGGTGTCGGCCACAAGGACCTTCATGCACATCCCGACCATGAACCGGCGTGCGCCCAGCGAGAAATTCTGCAGGTTGAAGTAACGTCGATTCAGCTCACGCCGAACCCAGTCATAGCGGATGATGGGGCCGGCGACCGAATGGCCGAACATCGAAATATAGGTGGCGTAGTGAGTGAAGCTGCGTTCAACCGGCACGGTACGGCGATGCACATCCACCAGATAGGAAATCGCCTGCAAGACGATAAACGACAGCCCCGCCGGCATGATGACCCGCTGCCAGTCCGGGGGCATGGCGCCGTACCCGGTGAAGGTATCGATCAAGGTGCCGGCAACGATGTTGGCGTACTTGTACCAGCACAGCACCGCCGTGTTGAGCACGATCAGCGTCGCGAGTAGCCGCACGCGGCCCTTGCCATCTTCGCGCAAGGCGTCAATCAGCAAGCCGCCGACCCACGCCGTGATCGTCAGCACCACATGCAACGCGAGGAACCGTGGGCTCAACCAGCCATAGAACAGCCAGCTGCCGATCAGTAACGTGACGTTGCGCCAGGCGGCCGGGCACACGGCATAGGCCGCCAGGAACAGCGACAGGAACAACGTCAGAAACTCGAGAGAGGCAAAAACCATGGTGGTGGCGCGATCCGATCAGTGGGCCAGGACGTCAGTCGCGAGCAACAGGTGAGGGCCATTTGCGCCAGGCAGCAGCACAACGCTATAGCGCTCGCCAGCCTTGAGCTGGCCCAGGTCCAGCGGGGCACCGACGTTGGTTTGGGCGCAGACCAATTGCACCGACAGGTTGACCGGGTTGATCGCTCGGCGTTGCACGCTGCCGTCGGCCACCGCCTTGAACAAGTCGGCGTTCTTCCCCGCAGCGCGCAAACCGGCCTGGGTGCACGCTGGATCGGCGCTGATAAACGCCAGCGAGGCTCTCAGGCTATTGAAGTCGTCGGGTTGCTCGCGGATGACGACCTGGCGGATACCTTGAGCGCTGTCTGACAAGGCGATCACACTGGCGAATTCGCCTGCCGCCACCTGGATGTCCAGCGGCTGGCTTTTGCCGTTGCGTTCCAGGGTGCCCTTGATCGGCTGATTGGCGGGCACGGGCAGGTAGTCGGACACGGCAATCGAGCCTTCCAGTTTGAGGCTTGCGCGCGAACCTTCGGCCAGCAGCTGCAGCGGTTGGTCGGCGGCGTTGATAAAGCGCAGGAAGGCCGAGTCCTGATCCGGGCCCGTCGGGTACAGGGCAATGTCGGCGGCCTGGGCGTGCAGGCTCAGCATCAAGGGCGCGAACAGCGCCCAGCCACAGGTGGACCGGGTCATTTACCGGCTCCCGTGCTGCTGACAGTGTCGGCAGGCAGTTTGGCCAACGCGCCACCAATCGCATTGCCCCAGGATTGATAACCGGCGACGGTGAAGTGCTGCCCATCGGTGGTGATCCACTGCCCGGGTTTGGAGAACGTCAGCGAATCGATGTAGGTGCAAGGCGCCACGTTCGCGGCCAGAAACTGCGACATCAATTGGGTGCGGGCATCATTCTTCTGGTACATGCCACCGGCTTTGCCCCAGGCTGGACCCACCCAGGCGCAGCGGGTTCCGGTAGCGGCAATGGCCTTGGCCAGGCCGGTGACGCTTTGCCATGCCCAGGCCTTCGGAAACACCGGTTTGTCATAGGACGCCATGGTGTCGCCGATGACCAGTACCACCAGGTCGGGCTTGTCGGCGGCGATCAGGTCCTGGATCGGTGTGGTGGTTGCCTCGCGCCCCTTGATCATGATCTTGTCGTTGCCTTTGCGCTCGGCGCCGCAGTCGACCTTCTTGCTGATCAGCCAGTCACCGGCGCTGGCGCCGCAGGCACCGATGGAGTGGACCTGGGCGCCTTGGCGAGTCAGGTTGTCGTGCAGCGGCTCCAGCAAATGGTCCGCGAGGCTCATATGGCTCTCCCCAAGGACAAGGAGAGTGAGACCGGCAAGGGCAGAAGTGGGCATCGAAAGCTCCAGAATGATCAGTTGGAATAAGGCGAGGTGTACGGGCTGACCGGCAGGCTCATGGGGCCGCTGATCTCCTCGAACTGGTAGCGCAAGGACAGGGCTCCGCTGATTTGTTGGTAGTCGCGGGCGTTGTCCAGGCCCAGATTGGCGCCCAGCAGGAAGTTCGCAGCGACCTTGTATTCAGCCGCCGCGGCGACGCTGTAGCCGATCCCGGTTTTGTTTTGCCCTTCGTAGCGCAGGCCCGAGGCCGCCTGCTGGGCTTTGTCGGTCGGGAAATAGTCGACGCTGTCCTGCTCGAAATGCTGCACGCCGACCGAGCCCTTGACTTGATACGTCAAACGCCCGGTGCGTTGTGCCCAGGTCACCGGAATGCCCAGGGCGAAGAACGTCTGCGGGCTGAAATAGCCGCCGTGGCCGTAGGTGAAATAGTCCTGGTTGTTGGCGTAGCTGATGCCGGTCATGCTCAAACCGACGGTCAGTTTGCTGTCCGTTGCATTTTGCAGGTACCAGTACACACCGCTGCCCAGTTCACTGCGGCTGTTGGACTCGACATGGTTACCCAATAGCTGGTGCCAGGAGGCGTAGCCATAGGCGCCGACTTCGCTGTCGTCAAAGCTCAGTTGACCGCGTCCGCCGTTGGCGGTCACACCGCCCCAGGACTGCCCGCTGCGTTTGTCCGTGGTGCCGGCAAACGAGGTGAGGCTGTCAGTCACCGGACGCCGGGAAACGCTCACGCCGTAGCGGACATTAGAGGTGTCGCTGATGGGGCGATCAACGCTGATGCCGCCCGTGGCGGTGGTGTATTTGAAACCGAGCGGGGTAGTGCCGAGATCGGCTTTGAGCCCATCCGCGGGCCGTTGAATGGCGACGGAAAGGCCGACGCCCTCGGCTTTCTGCGACTCAACGCTGCCGCTCTGCGCACCGTTGCCGAAACGCGACAGCGCCTCGCTGTTGGCACTGCCGGCGTTCAGCGAGACCGGCGTCACGCGCAGGGCGACGCGGCTCTCATCCAGCGGGATATTGATTTCCAGCGGTGTTTCAATATCGGTGAGTTTGCTCAGCCCCGACTCACTGTTGTTGCTGCGAATGCTCACGCCCTGGGTGACGTAGGCGCTGCGCTCCTGAAGGATTTTATTGAGCGCCAGTTGCGCGGGGCTGATGTCCTCGCTCACCAGTGCTGCGCGGGGCAACTGCGACTCGAATGGATTGCTCGCCTGCTGCGGCCTTGGCGGGGCATCGATGGCAAAAGGGGCGCTGCCCGGCATCTCCTGAACCGGTGGCGGGATGGCTGCCAGCAAGGTGTCGCGACTGACTTCGTTACGTGAGCCCGATACCCCGGCAAAAGGGTTGGGCGCCACCGTCGAGCCGGCCAGTTGGCCGCCCTGGCTTCTGCGTTTCTCGCTCTGTTCGATGGCCACGGCTTTGCGCAGCAGATCAGTCGCCGTGCCGGTCTTGCCCATGTTCTGGTAGAGACGTGCGGCCTCGGTCAGCGTTTGAGGGTTACCGGATTCGGTCTTGAGCAGCTGTTGCAGCGCCTGTTCGGCAAAGGCCGCGTCATGTGCCAGCACCGCCGCGTCGGCAGCACCCAGCAGTAGTTGCGGGTCGTTTGGCTGGCGCTGTAACAGCGGTTTGTAGAGTTCGAGGGCTTTTGCCGTATCGCCGTTTGCCGAGTACATCCGCGCCAGGGCCGCGACGGCCGCGCTGTCACCGGGACGTTGCGCCAGTGCGGGCGCCAGCGTGTCATAGGCGTTGGCCAGATCGCCTCGCTCACGCAGCTGGTCCGCCTGGCGGATGCGATAGAGATAGAGCAGGTCGTCGAATCGCTTGTGGGCCGGGGCGTTCAAGGGCTTGTTCTGAAGGTCGCGCAGAATCTGGTTGACCTGCGTGTCTTCTCCGGTTTTAAGCAGGACAGCGGCGTATTGCAGGATGAAGTCCGCCGAGGGCGCTGTGGTCTGTTGCAACCGTCCGCGCATGAGGGCCAGCGCACGGCCCGGCTCGCCGATGTCGACGTAGGCCGAGGCCAGGCTGGCCGTGCGGTCTGGACTGTCGTTGGCCGTCGGCTGAATGCGCTCGAGCAAGGTCAGGGCTTCCTGGCGCTGTCCGCGCTTGCCCAACTCGATCACCTGGCGAAGTTGCAGGTTGAAGCTGACGTCAGCGGCCAGCGCTTGCATGTCCGGGGTGCGCTGGTTGGGGCGCAAGCGTCCCAAGGTTGTCTGGGCGGCTTTCCACTCACCCATCTGGACCGACAGCAAGGCGCTGACGTAAAGCGCATCGGCATTGTCGGGGTGGGCCTGGAGCATGGCATCGATCAGGTCCCGAGCCTTCTGGGGTTCGCCCATCGCCAGATTCAGGCGGGCCAGGGCGAAACGCGTCCAGATGTTGTCCGGCTCAACGCGCAGCGCGTCTTGCAAGGCGTTACGCGCAGCGGGCAAGTCGTTGCGTTGTTCGGCGAGGGCGGCCAGTTGCGTCGCGCGCAAAGCTTGCAGGCGTGCGGACTGGCCGATCTTTGCCTGTCCGGTGGCGGGCAGGTTGTTGATCAGTTGCAGGGCTTCATCGTTCCTGCCGCTCTTGAGCAGCACGTTGACCAGCCCTTCCTGTGCTTGAAGGTCGTCGCGGCGCAGGCTCAGCACCTGGCGATAGTTGCGCTGGGCGTCATCGAACTGGCCCGCGCTGGCCTGAATGTCCGCCAGGGCGAGGCGAGCGTCCACCCCGTTTGGATTGAGCCGCAGGGCCTGGTTGACCAAGTCCTGTGCCTGGGCTGTCTGGCCTTTGGCCTGGGCGTCGCGGGCCTGCTGCAACGCAGACCAGTAGTGCACTTCGTTCAGCGCAACTTGCCAGTGGCTGCCGCCCTGTTGTCGCGTGGCCTGAGCCAGGAGCTTTTCCGCTTCGGCCAGTCGGTGTTGCTGCTGGCGAACCACCCCAAGGCCACCCAGCGCATCGGCATCGTCGGGCCGGCTTTTCAAGCGCGCTTGAAAAGCCTGTTCGGCGGTGGCCTGATCGCCTTCCTTGAGCGCCTTCAGGCCGCGCGCGACTTCGGCGGGCGGTTGCCATTCCTTGCTAGCCGTCGTCGCTGCCTGTTGTTTGCCCTTGTTCATCTGTGCCCGGATTTCCACGTCATCCGGATGCGTCTTGAGGTACGCCTCGAACAACGGTACTTGTGCTGGATCGGGCGGACCGATCCAGGTCAGCGCCAGGCGCCAGCTTTCGTCGGCATCACCGGCAATGTCGGTACGTTGGGTTAGCGCGGCCAGGGCGCGGATGCCCTCGGCACGGCTGTCTTCATGGCGTACCAGATGCTTGGCGTAAAACAGCGCGACGATCGAGTCGTTGGGCATCTCACGTTGCAGGCGCTGAAATCCACCGCGTGCTTCAGCCCAGTCCGCCTGATTGAAGGCAAGGTTGTTGTAATACTCACGGCCGATCGTACCTTGAGGTGGACGGCCATCGAACAGCGAGCGAAACACCACGGTCGCCTTGTCGCGCTCACCGGCATCGACGAGGCGTCTAGCCTCTTCCAGGCGCTGCTGGTTCTGCGGTTGTGCCAGGGCGATGTCCTGCGCCAATTGCAGTGCCTGCCGCGGCAAAGGCTGGATGGCCTGCAAGCGGGCGAGGTATTGCTGCGCCTGTTGTGGCTTGTCCTGTTGCACGCCGATCAAGCCCAGGCCATAGAGTGCGTCAACCTGGGCCGGGTCCAGCAACAGGACTTTCAGCCAGACTTCCGCCGCGCGTTGAGGGTTTTTGTGCAACTGCCAGTACTGCCCTTGCTCGACGAGCAATGTCTGTGGCGTCGGACTTTGAGCGTGGGCAGAAGCGGCCGTCCATGCGCTCATGACGGCGATGGCTAGCGTGCGGTGGTGCGCGTGCATGCGGTCTCCCAGGAGAGTTTCAGCGTTCCGTCTTCCCGGAATCGATAATGTTTATCTGCCCAGCCGAGCGCGAACAGGCTGAGCATGAAGTTGTAGTAACGCGGCGGACCAACGTCGGTATCAGGCCTGGACAGCGCTTCGCGCAAGGCGACTTCCACGCGGTCTCGTTGCTGATCGGCCAACCTGGGTTGCCCCTTGGCCTGAAGGTAGGGAATCAGTGCAGCCCGGAAGCCGAAAGGGCTCTGACCCTGGACACTGCCGCGCATAACCTGGACCGTTTCCGGGGGGGAACCCGTCGCGACAGTGCTGCGGGCCATACCGTCCAGCCGTTTGAGCAGTAGCGCCGCCAGCGGTTCGGAGGTATCAGTCATGCCCAGCCAGAGGTACACGCGAATGGCGTCGTAGCTGCCCTTGTCGCCGTTGACCGGGTCGCTCACGAAGACACCCGATTGTGCTGAAGTGCCTTGATAACCGACCCAGTCAGCGATGAAACCGTGGCGGCTGGATTGGGCAATCATCGTCGCGGTGTTATCGGCAATCGCTTGCCAGGGCCCGAAGGGTGCTTCCTTGGCCAGCCGCCGTAACAGCGGCAGTGGCAGGTAGCTGGGGTTCAGGCGCCAGAGCGCGTCCGGCTGGACGAAGCCCTGTGGTCCAGGCAAAACCATTGGGCCCAGCCCAGGTAAATTGACGACCAATTGCGCTTCGATCGTCGCCATCAGCTGCAGGGCGTCCCGGTGATAGTCCGGCCGATGCCACAGGCGTGCGGCTTCGAGCAAGGCGTAGGCGATCCACAGGTCGGCGTCGGCGGCCGAATTGACGTCTTGCAGGCGCCACTGACCGTCCTTGCCTTGCCCCCATAACCAGCCCGGCAGGCGTGTGGCGGTGGCGGAGCCTGCGAGGTTGGCCGAGGTCCAGCGCCAGAGTTTGTCAAAGCGTGGCTGATCGTTGCCGATCAGTGCGAAGAGCATGCCGTAGGACTGCCCTTCAGAGGTGCTGTGATTGTTCTCGAGGCTCGATTCCAGAACCCGGCCGTCGGCCTGGACGAAGCGTGTTGCATAGGTTTGCCACAGTGGCCAGGCCGGCGGCTCGCAGGAGTTTGCGGCCGCCATCGCCGGCACCAGCAGGGCGAGCGCAAGCATAGCGCTCAACCTGCGCGCGTTACCGCGCAGGCCCTGGCGACGTGAAGTACCCCGGCTGCTCATGGACGGCACAGGCATGAACGACACTGGCCCGCGCGGCTCATTGGCCAAGACGACGTTTGGCCCGTAAGCGCAGGGCCAGGTAGGCCATGGACGCAAGCAGCAGGACCCCGAGAAGCGTGAACAGCATGAGCGCCATTACGTTCTGCGAGAGGTACCACTGCAGATAGCGCAACGGACCCAGGCGCCCGACGTAGTAATCCTGCTCGGCGACCAGCGATTCGACCTGCTTGCCCTTGACCACTACCAGACTGCCTTGCAATTGCCGGGCATTTTCCTCGCTGCTGAGCAGGGCGCTGGTCACGTCGGCCAGGCCGCCGGGCCTTGTGCCGGCGATAAACACCACGCTGCGCCCACTCTTGAGCGGCGATTCGAATCCGGTCAGATAAGCACTGCCGCCCTCGGCGCTGAACCTGAAGCTGCTGCGCGCTTCACGCCGATTGGTTTGCGTATCCGGGCTGATCCAGTTGCGCAGACGCAAGGGCAGGTCAGACAGTTCAAAGTACTGCGCAGCGTCTTCGCCCCTGGCCGGCAGAAGGTGCTGCCATTGATCCAGCAGCGGCTGATTGTTGCCCGAGGCGAGCACCAGCAAATCCCGGTCGCGTTGCTCGGCCACCTGGTCGGCGTGGACCACCTTCACGCCGGTGGCCGGATAACCGGTGGAGTCGCCGAAACGGCCCAACAGGGTCAGATAGGCGCTCAGATCGGCCGGGCCTGGCTCGTTGGGCAGGATCACCGATGTTTCAGACAGGTCGGCCATGCGGGTGAACGGGAAGCCACTGTCCTTGAACACCCCGAGGTTGGGCATCGCCATGAAATGTTCGTATTGGCTGAGGTCCAGGGTCGAGTCCGGGTCGATCACACCGCGCATGTTGTCGATGATGATGTCGCGGCATTCGCCCTGTTTGATGTAGTCATACATGAAACGAAATTGCAGGCGCGATTGCAGCGCGACTGAATTGAGCGGCAACAGCATGCGCGACGTGCGGGCCAGGCTGTCGTCGGTTTTGAGCATCGACAGCAGGCTGTCGCTGTTGCCGAGTTTCTCGATCGAAGGCAGGTCGATCGACTTGATGAAGGTGTCGTTGAAACTGATCAGCAACGAAGAGTTGGTGGAGACCGGTTGCGGCGTATAGCGGTACTTCAGGTCAAGTTGCGCACCGGGCTCACGCCAGTTGAACAGATCGGGTGGCAAGCGCAGGGCAACGGTCATTTGTCCCGGGTTATAACCCGACACATTGAGCTCTGCCGGTTTCGCCAGTTCACCCAGACGAACCGGGCGATCGGAGGGTAGCCAGTTGGGCGCGTCGTACGGTTGGCGTGGCTTGAGCGAGTCGATCCGGTCGATCACCACGCTCTGCCCGGAAAAGGCCGAGCCACCGAGGGCCAACGCGGTCGCGGCGACTTTGAGATCGGCGCCGTCGCGCCCGGAGACGATCAACAGTTTGCCCTGAGCATCATTGGGATTGCTCACGAGGGTCAATGTCGGCCCGGTGGCCTCTTTGATCGGCAAACCATTCAAGGTCGTTGACTCGCTGGCGCTGATAAACACCACCGCGTTGCCTTTGGCCGGCAGGCTGCTGAGGCTGGCGGGGAAGGTTGCGCCGCGGTAGCTGGCCAGTGCGCCGAACCAGGAAGACAGGATGCCGGCGGCTTCAAGCTCCGGACCGCTTGGGCGCGCGGCGAACACGAAGGGCAGCTTCAGGGGCGAGGCGTCTCGACGATCGAACAGAGGCTGCGGCAGAGCGGACAGGTCGTTGGGCTGTTTAATCGAGGACACCTGGAGGCTCAGCTGGCTCTCGTTGCCGATCCTGGCCCACAGGCTGGAGTGCAAAGGGTCTTCACATTGCATCGTGTAGTGACCGATGAACTGCAGGCTGAGCCGGTTGAATTCGGTGATGGTCTGCGGCGGAATCTGCACGGTCCGGGTCTGCACTTTACCGGCCTCTTCCTTCGGGAGGGGTAGGCTGGCGGCCACTTGATCGTTGATCAGCACGTTGATTTGCGAAAGATCGGCCAGCAGCGCCGGTGAGTAGCTGTACTGCAGCGTGACCTGCGCAGCCGTGACGACTTCATCGGCGCGCACATCGAAATTCACACTGTCGGTAGCCTCCACGCCTTTAAGGGTCATCGAATAGCTTTTGCCCAGCTCCTTGAGGGTGCGGGTATAGCTGTTGCCCGGGGCATCGGTCCCCGGCAACGATGCGACTGGCATCAGCGCCGTGTCCGTGGCGCTGATTGGGGCGGCAGCACTCAAGGCAAAGCCGCTCCAGCCCGCTAGCGAGCAGGCGATCAGCATGAGTGAGCGACGAGGAAGAAAGGTCCGGCGAGTGGAAGGCTTCAAGATCGTTGCGTGTCCGCGGTGGAGTCGATAGGTGATGGAGCGACCGGGCGTTTGCGCAGTAGCGCGTGGCTGTCCTTAAGGGTTGCAACGAACAAGCGCAGGATGGCGCGCAAGCCAATGCTGCTGACCTCGCGCAACGCCGACATGGGCGCGTCGAGGCGGCCGTTACCCCAGGTGTTGGCCCAGGTGTCGGCCCGTGAAAAGGTCAGTCGCACCAGTTCACTTTGCTGGCGCAGGGTCAAAGCCTCGAATTGCACGCCCGTCACGTTGTCGTTGCTGAAGATCGTTGTTGCGGGAAAGAGGCTTGAGGGCGGTGTGCGCAGAATGCACAGCCGCACTTTCTCATCGACGCTGAGCTGAACCTGCGGTGGCAGTGCCAGGCCCACGCCGTTTTGTGAGAAATCCTGGGTTTTGCAATCGAACGAGGTGCCGTCTTCGCGATAGACGCGCACAGGCAGATCTGCGGGCACCCTGGGTTCGGTACGCACCTGAGAGGACTCGGTGGCCACCGCCACGGCGGTGCTGACGATGATGATGTTGTACACCGTCCAGGCCAGGTTGATCAGCAGGGTCGTGACCTGGGCCGAATCACTCCCGATCAGTTTCACCACGCCAATCACCAGACCGATCATGTTCAAGGTCAGCAGGACGATGTAAGGCCGCGCGAGCTTCCAGTCGAAATAGTCCTTTTCGATGGTGCCGCCCTTGTCGGTCACGTTGAACTTGCCCAGCGAAGGGCTGATCAGGGCCAACAGTACCGGTCGCATGATGTACCAGGCCAACACCGACTCATACACTTCGTTCCAGAAGGAGTGGCGGAAGCGCCCCTGGATGGCGGAGTTGGTCAGGCTGGAATGGAAAATATGCGGCAGCACATAGACCGTGACCATCAGTGCCGAGGCATGGAAAATCTGCGCGTCGAACATCAGGTAGGCCAGGGGTGCGGTCAAGAACACCAGGCGAGGCAGGCTGTAGAAAAAGTGCATCATGGCGTTGAGATAGCAGATGCGCTGTCCCAGGTTCAGACCTTTGCCAAACAGCGGATTGTCGGTGCGAAAAATCTGCGCCATGCCCCGTGCCCAGCGTATGCGCTGGCTGATGTGTCGGGAAAGGCTTTCGGTGGCCAGGCCCGCCGCTTGTGGAATGGCGAGGTAGGCGGTGTTGAAACCACGGCGATTGAGCTTGAGCGCCGTGTGCGCATCCTCTGTCACGGTTTCGGTGGCGATGCCGCCGACTTCCAGCAAGTGAGTGCGCCGGATGACCGCGCAGGAGCCACAGAAGAATGCTGCGTTCCACAGGTCGTTGCCGTCCTGCACCAGGCCGTAGAACAGTTCACCTTCGTTGGGTACCGAGCGAAAGGTATCGAGGTTCTTTTCGAACGGATCCGGTGAATAGAAAAAGTGCGGCGTTTGCAGCAACGCCAGGTTCGGGTCCTTTAAGAACCAGCCCATGGTGATCTGAAGGAAGGAGCGGGTGGGCACGTGGTCGGCGTCGAATATGGCGATGAATTCGCCATCGGTGACCTTGAGTGCCTCGTTGAGGTTGCCGGCCTTGGCATGTTGATTGTTGTCGCGGGTGATGTAGTTGACACCAATCTGCTCACAGAAAACCTTGAATTCCTCCCGGCGTCCGTCATCGAGCATGTGCACCCGCAGTTTGCCCTCGGGCCAGTCGATGGCCTGAGCCGCAAGCACTACCAGTTTGACGATGCCCAACGCTTCGTTGTAGGTGGGGATGAAGACATCTACCGTCGGCCATTGCGCGGGCGGTTGTTGCAGAAACTGCGGTGTGCGGTGCAGCGGCCAGGCGGTCTGTACATAGCCGAAGATGAGGACGAGCAAGGCATACAGTTCGGCCAGCACCAGCCCGTAGCCAAATACGGCATCCTGCCAGTTGTCGAAGCCCAGGGTGTCGGTCAGGCGCCAGTACATGTAGCGCAGCGAAGCGATCAGCGAGAGGGTGATCAGGGTCAGGATCGCCAGACGCCCGGCTTGCTTGCGAATGATCAGGCTGGCGGCAAAACAGACGGCGGCAAACGCGGCCTGGGAATACAGGTTCAGCGGCGCAGTGAGGATACCCAGCACCAACAATGCAGCGATCAGCCCGGCCGAGATCTTCAGGCCTTGGCGCCAACGCAGGGGCCAGCGACTGACGCGAGCCTGGAAAGAATCCAGTAGCTGCTGCAACCACCATGTCTTTGCAGGCAGCTGATTGAGCCGGGCGGTCATGGCGTGTCCTGCTGACTTGAAGCATCCGCCCAAAGCAGGGCATGGACCGCGCCTGACAACGAAAGAATGTCCTGACAGCCAATGCTCTCAGGTGCGTACTGCAACAGGTCCCGACCATAGGCCAGCGACTCGTTGAACTGGTGGTCGAGGCGAACCGTCCCGATCAGGTTGGCACCGAGCCGCCGCCGAAACAGCACGCCCATGTCCCTGCAGAACGAACGCGAGTCATCCCGTTGATTGAGCACATACCGTTGTTGCTGTGCGCGTCGTCGGCTGGTTTCCAGCCACTGGGTCATGGTGTCCAGTGCCAGGTAGGAGGCCGCGTCGGCCACTGTCATCACCAGCACCAGATCGGCTGCATCGAGTGCCTGTTGCGAATAGACGGTCGCACCTGAAGGCGTGTCCAGGATCACGGTATCGTTTTCGCTGAGGTCCATTGACGCAAGGTGCTGATTCAACCAGTCAGAGTCTTCAAGCATCAATTGCTTGAGCAATCGGCGATCGTTCACCTCGCCAGTGCCGAAGGGCAGGCACTCGCTGTCGCCAAAGCCCGGCAGGCGATGGGCGCCCCAGTCTGCGTCCTGCTCTTTGAGCTGGATCAGCCCGGGAACCTGCCTGGTGATACCCAAGTGGCTGGACAGCGCGTTCTGGGGGTCCAGATCAATTGCGATGGTTCGTCCGCCAGGGCGCCGAAGTGTTTTTGCGAGGCCAGCGGCGACGGTGCTTTTACCCACCCCGCCATTCGCCGAAACGATAGCGATGACCTTCGCCCTGGTTCGCTTGCCATTCGTTTCTGGCAGACCGTCTCGACGAACCTGTTTGAGTTCACGCAACAGGTCGCTCAATCGCTGACGGTCACCCGTAGTAGAACTCGCAGGTGGCTCGGTCAGGGAAGAGGATTTTGGCGAAGGTAGCGAGAGGGCAGCATTCTTCACGGGCTCGACCGGCGCGCCAATCAATAAAGCAGGCTGTGGCTCGTCCAGTAGAAACACGGGGGGCGTTGGTGTTGGGGGAGGCAATGCCACTGACGGCTCTGGCTCAGCCAGTGCAGGTGTAACCGGGTCGTCTTTGAAGTCTTTATAGTTCGGTTGTATTTCCTGGTAGCTTTCCGCATTGGCGCCAAAACGTGTAAAAAGTTTCGTAATGTCGTCTACATATTTCATGCGTTGTACCAGGAATGAAATAGCTCAGGAACTCAGCATTCCATTAACTTGACAAAGTTGATGCGTAGTCTGGATGTTGGCAGAGTGCCACTAATCTAGGGTGCCTGCGTCCCGGTGTCAACGAATGTTATAAGAAGTCAGTGATGCTTGTTGGTGTTGGGTTGGGTGTTATTAAGGCGTTGCGTTATTCGTGGGAAGTGTGCGTCTTGGAGTGCGCCCAATAATTACTGTTCAATGAGGTGTAATGTGATAATGGGTATATTGACGCGGTAGGGTGAGAGTGTTGATCGTCTTCGATGGTTTGATGCTGGTTTATATATTTAAAGAAGTTGACTGATATATTTTAAGGAATAGTGGCGGTTTCAAAACGCCTTATCAAGCGACCCATTTGAAAATCGGACATGGCGATTCCTGGCCCACCGTTCACCGGCTGGCTCAATGTTAATTTTGTTCAGGGTTGTGTTCGAGACACTTGGCGCTGCGCTGGGTAAAGTCATGATCGCTCGCCCGGCCTGGTGTGTTTCAGACGGATTACTGAATGGCCAGCAACTGGTCAGGGTGGGCACCCATTCAGACAAGGTGCAGGCGACAAGCTGAGACGTTCAGCTAACGTTCAATCGTTCGCCTCGCCAGTTGCGTTACACACACTCTCCCCTGAGGTGACTGGCGGGGTGAACCCTGCACGCGCCGGATGCGACAGGTGGAGATTCCAGGTTCCGGTGTTCAGCTATGCTTTCAGCACTTTGTTCAAGAAATGGATTTCACTATGAGCAGCGTAAGAAAGCCGACACAGCGAGAAATCTCCGATGCCTTGGAACTTAGCGAAAGCGAGGTCGCGTTGTACGTTGCAGAAGTAGAGGAAAAGGCTGACGGCTCGGGGCACTGGATCTTTTTCAGCGTATTGACACCTAACGACGTACTGTTCTGGCTCAGGGTCGGTAACAGCCTGAGGCTTGAAACAGATGCCATAAACCTCCTCTGGACAAAACAATCACCGAGTATCGCTCGGTAGCTTTCCGGGATCGCGCTTTAACTGCGCCAAGCGCTTATCCTTAAATGCTCGCGAGACCTTTTCGCTGGTCTCGTAAGGTGCCATGAGATTCTTAAGCATCCACGCCGCTGTATCGAAGTCTGAATTGATCAGGTAGATCAGCAGCCGTTGGTGAATGTCCTGCTGGTTGTTGATGCCTGTTCTTTCATCACCTGCTTGAGGCCCGGTTTGAACGCGCCGGCAACCTCATCGACAGTATGTCCGAGGGCAATAGCGTCATTGCCGCCGATTGGCGGCGTTATCCGCGATCAAACCTCGCTGATGTTGACCCAGCGCTGTTCCCGTGCCGCCAATCGAATCGCCGTCGCCAGTCGCTCAACTTCCAGGGCTTGCTCGAAATCGGTGCCGGCTTGTCCATGGCCGGCCAAGGCCATGATCAGCTCATGCACTTCCAGCGTCTTCAACTCGTTGTAGCCCAGCTGATGCCCCGGCGCTGGACTGAACGCTGCGTATCCAGGCAGGTTCGGCCTCGCAGCGGCACAACCAGGGGGACGCTGGATCGGCCATGAAGTCTTCGCTGAATTCGCCTTGAAAGATGATGATCTCACCACCGATCAGGTCATCGACTGTGATGTTCCATGCCGTTCGTGACGGCAGAAGGTGGTTAACCCCGGTCGTGTCTGAGCTTTGGGTTGATGGGTGGGATGCATTGCAGGGTGGCGAGATCCAGCAGCGTGAAGTGACCATCCATCCAGCCGCCAGTGTCGATGTGATACACGTTCCCGAGTACGGCAGGCTGACTCAGACGCGTGTGGCCCACGATCACTGCCCGAATACCCTCCACGCCTGATGGGTCTTCTTCAGTGATCCGCTTGCGCGACCACAGGAGCATTGCGGCTACGTGATCGGCTTCGAATTCCGATCCGGATAGTGCACAGATCATTTCTCCCCAGCTACCCCGAGGTACATCGGCGTGCACGATGCCTATCAGGCCTTGCGCCGTCTCGACCTCGATCACCAGCGGCAAGTCCTGGAGAATGTTCGCGTAGTAGTCCTGCTCAATGCTGGAGAGGCCGTAGAACCAGGCTCCACCATTGATCAAGTGCATGTAGCTTTGAGTGCCGGTGCAGCCAGCGGCGTACGAATCGACGGTCATCTGCTCATGATTGCCGCGCACAGCATGAAACCAGGGCTTGCATAAAAGCCATTCATCGACGTCCAGAGATTCAGGGCCTCGGTCAATCAGGTCTCCGACGCTGAACAGTCGGTCTACCGACGGTTCGAAGCCGGCCTTGTCCAGGGCAGACTGTAATCGGGTGAAGTGTCCGTGAATATCGCCGACAGCGAAATCCCGACCCGCCGTGTTTGCGGCGAAGCGCTTCACGCGCGATACCTCGGTCGTTTGGAGCATGCAAAGTCCTCCGCTTGCCGTTCACCGGCAGGCTGGCAGGTCAATTATGAAACAAATAAAAATAAGTGGGAGGGGCGGGAGATGCCGTTCGGCTAACGTTGATCGTTCACCCCGCCAGTTTCCGCCCAACTACACACCGCAAACTCCAAGATAGCCATAGATCCTACCTTTAAAATGTGGGGTTCATGGAGCGCTTACGGTCGAAGACCCCTGAAGGATGCCAGTGATTGTCGAGCAAGGTCTTCAGCATTCGGTGAGTCACTGCTGCCGCCAACTCTGCCGACTGGCGTACAAACAAGTGGCTGACCATCACCAGTTCAGGCCGTAGCACTGTCACGTCGCCGCTTTCCTGCCTGGAAAAGTCCAGAGAGAAACTCTCGAAGCTTTCAAGACGTATGAAAAAGAAGATGGGGAGCCAGGGGGATCACTCCGTCCCGCCCCCTTTTTATTTTTGAGTGTTCGGCTGGCATCCTTGGCAGTCAGCGACTCGAGATCTTTGAAAAAATACCGCGTCGCGTTGAATCAGCCTCGCTGAACAGGACGGCTACTCCAATAGCATTAGTTGGCCAACATCACCCGCTTGAATTTTGCTTTCGAAAGCTGCGACCCGTAATTTCTAAGTGGAGTTTCCACAACTTGGTAGGAAAACTCTGCTATCACTCCAGTTAGTACTAGCGCGATGAGGACGGCAAATATTTTATCGGTTTCAAGTGTGAGATCCGTATACCCTGACTGAAGGCATATTTCTCTTACAATTGCAAATATAGGGTTGTGAACAAGATAAATGGAGTAGGAGCGCGATCCGATGTAAATGGCGATCTTTCGGAGGCGGCCATGTGAGCCCGTAAGGTTTAGATTTTCCGAACACAGGAGCACAACCAGGCTTGAAGTGATTGCGACAAGTCCCATGTAGTAGGGGGACCAGCCGATTTTTGCTGTGATGATGGGTAGGGGAATGCAGATCAATAATGCAAGTTGTAATGTTTTTTTATTGTTGGTAGAGAAAATTTTTGATATCCGCTGTGGGTAGTAATGCCAGGCCAACGCGATTAGGGTGCCGTAAAGCAATGCGTCGCTTCGAATAAACCAAAGCAATGTACCCCACGGACGTATCTGTGTGGAATGGTAAATTGCTACGGCAAGAAAAGGGATGATCAATAATTTTCGATTAGGGACGAAAAACAGAATGATGGGGAGAATTACATAGAACTGTTCTTCTAGTGACAAGCTCCAGTAGTGCCATAGTGGAGTTGCACTGTTTGAGTTTTCAGTGTACCAGATGTATATATTCTGGATATTCAACATGCCGAATGTCCAGGAATTTACCATGTTCTCTTGTGAGCCAAATGTCCTGGAGACGTCAAAGGTAAATGAAATTGCCAACGTTATGGTCGACCAGAAAATCGCTGCGGGCCACAATCGAAACAACCGCCTTGTCCAAAAAGATCCGGCAAAACGCAGGAACTGATCTTGCGGGTTCAAAGCTTTTATCAATGATGTCGTTATAAGGAATCCGGAAATGCAGAAGAATAAATCTACCCCTCCACCCAGCCAGAAATAGGTAGTCCATTTAAACCAATCCGGATTTAAAAGACCGAGATGAGCAACGAAAGTAATAGCGATGGCATAGGCACGCAATACTTCGATGTCCAGATTCTTTGTTTCGCTAACGGAGGGTGTCATGCGCTACCTGCGAATCAAGAAAGTTTTATTTTTTTTCGGCGCGCGATTCTATAAGCTAAGCCATGCGCTGTCGATAAGTCGGTGGCCAGTCGTTTTTCTTTACGACGATCTACATTCGAAGCGATGCAAGACATGAGCATCACACCGCAGCAATTGCTGCAAATCTCCCCCCGTGGCCGGCGCCTGATCCGGCTTTTTACGCTCGCTCTAACCCCGCCTTTTCCCGATTTCAGCATGTTGGCGCCAGGCGCGTAGTCGTGCGGGTACCATGACATCAAGGCGTACGCAGTACTGCGGGGGCGACGCCCCCCAAGAAGTATCACTTTTTCGGCGATTTACTGCTGGAAGGAATATGCAGGTAAGACATCACGCTTTCGGTCAACTCTGTCGCCAGCTTGACGGCTTCTTTATTGCGGGCCATCACACCCGCCACCAATCCTTCGATCAAGGCGAGCACGGCGATGTTGGAGCTGGTCATGACCGGATGGTCGGCGGGGGCAAATAGCACGTGTTCGGCAATGCTGGTGAGAGGCGAGGCGGGTGAGTCGGTGATTGCCAGCACCGAGGCGCCGCGCTCATTGGCAAAACGCGCGAGTTGCAGGGTGTCGAGGGAATAGCGCGGCAAGGAGATCGCCAGCAATACATCCTGATCGGTGATTGCGGCCAGGCGGTAAGCGGCGTTTTCGTTGCCGCCTTCCATGCTGATGGCGGTGGCGTCCGCACAGAAGGGCATCAGGGTCGAGGCGGCAAGACCGGCGAAGTAGACGCTGTTGCCAAAGCCGAGAATGTAGATTTTACGCGCCTCGGTCAGGCGGGTGACGAACGCTTCAAAGGCATCTTCATGGTTGTTGGTCGCCGCCGTGGCGAGGTTGCTGGTGGCGCTCTGGATCTGCTCATGCAGGCCAAATGCGCCACCCGGTCGATGCGCCAGTTCATTACGAAGCTTGTCGACCGGCGACACCATCTGCTGCAAAGTCGCCACCAGCTCGGCCTTCATGCCGGTGTAGCCACCCAGGTTCAGCGCTTTGGCCAGGCGGTTGACGGCGGCGGGAGAGGTCAATGTCTCGTGTGCCATCTCCTCGATGGTCAGCGTCGCGGCTTTGAGCGGGTGACGCAGGATAAAGTCCGCCACCTTGCGCAGTGACGGCGGCAGTTCGGAAACGATTTCCGTCAGTTTGCGCATGACCGGTGCGGCATAGACAGTGGTGTCTTTCGATGGGGTTGGCATATCCAGCTCAACATTTCCTGAAGGTGAGAGAAGGGCTGTGCCTGATGCCCTGACAAGGTTGGCTGGAGTGTATCCGAAGCCAACCCTGTCAGGGCAGCGCCGAGCAGTGGATGGGTGGGCGGCGGTCTTACTTCAAACTCCCGGACAGAAATTGCCGCAGACGCTCAGACTGAGGATTGACCAGCACTTCACGCGGATTGCCGCGTTCTTCGACCCGCCCCTTGTGCAGAAACACCAGCTGATTGGAAACCTCGCGGGCAAAGCCCATTTCGTGGGTCACGACCACCATGGTGCGTCCTTCGAGTGCGAGATCCTGCATGACTTTAAGTACTTCGCCGACCAGCTCGGGGTCGAGAGCCGAGGTCGGTTCGTCGAACAGCATCACTTCAGGTTCCATGGCCAGTGCACGGGCAATTGCTACGCGCTGCTGCTCGCCACCGGACATATGCGCCGGCCAGGCGTCCATGCGGTGTGCCACGCCGACTTTGTTCAGGTAGTGTTCGGCTTTTTCCCGGGCTTCTCGCTTGTTCATTCCAAGCACATGCACCGGAGCTTCCATGACGTTTTCAAGGGCACTCATGTGCGACCAGAGATTGAAGTGCTGAAACACCATCGACAGGCGCGAACGCATGCGCTGCAACTGCCTGGGTTCGGCAGCCTTGAGCCCGCCGAGTTTATTGGTCGTAAGCTTGAGCTGTTCGCCATTGAGCACGATGTTGCCGGCGTTGGGTTGCTCCAGCAGGTTGATGCAACGCAGGAAGGTGCTTTTGCCGGAGCCGCTGGAGCCGATAATGCTGATGACGTCACCGGCTTTCGCTTCCAGGGACACGCCCTTGAGCACTTCGTGGGCGCCGTAGCTTTTGTGAAGATCCTGAATTTCAAGTTTGTACATGGTTTCAACTCTCTGGAATCAGTCGCTGAGCAAACGGCCTTGGCGAATAGGGGCGTTACCGGCCACTTTGGCCAACCACAAACCGGGCTGGGCAAAGCGCAGGCGTTCACGGGCATACAGGATGCCGTCGGTGCTGGCGTGCACCACGCTGTGCTGATCGGTCAGCGGATCAAGCACTTCGAAGAGCGGATCGCCGACCTTGACGTGGGCGCCCAACGGTTGCAGATAACTCACCACCCCCGGGTGCGGCGCATAGGCATACTGCGCACCGGCGAACGGTGTCGCTTCACAACGGCTCGGAGGCGCTGCAGGCCAGTCACCGCTGATCAGGCCTTGCTCGGCGAGATAGTCGAGAATGGCCTGGGCACTGTCGACGCATTGCTCGCGCTCGGTGTCAGCCATGCCGCGCAATTCAATCGTGGTGGCCACGCACGCCAACGGAATATTCGCTTCAGGAAAGCGCTCGGCCAGGTGCAGCCAGGGGATTGCGCAGGCTTCATCGAAGGCGTTGCCTCCCGCCGCCTCGGCCAGCAAGGCCACGCCAGCGCCCAGGCGGGCGGCCAATGAGCGCAAGCGTGGCCAGTTTTGCGGCATGGCATACAGCAGCATGATCGACTCGAAGTCGCAGTGCAGGTCCAGCACCACGTCGGCATCACAGGCATGCTGCAGCAACAGGCGCCGCAAGCCATCGAGTTCCGATGCCGGTGCCGGCATGTTGGTGAGGGCATCGCCCATGGCGCGGCGGATCAGTGCGATGTTGGCATTGGCATCGTCGCCCAGTTGACCTTCCAGTTGCTTTGCCACGGCCTCGGCGAGTTCCGGGAAGTCGCGATTGAAGTTCTTCCCGCTGGAGAATTCAAAGCGCCCCTGATGGGTGGCCTGGAACATCTGTGCGATACCAATTGGATTGGCCATCGGCACCAGTTCGATCACCCCGGTCAACAGGCCTTGATCTTCCAGTTCTTGCAGACGGCGCTTGAGTTCGACGGCAACGCGCATCCCCGGCAGTTCGTCGGCATGCAGGGAAGCCTGGATGTAGGCCTTGCGCGGCCCGCTGCCAAAACGAAACAGCGACAACTTTCGTTCTGTGCCCGAGGCACTCCACGGCAAAAGGTATTGAATGTGCTTCATAACGCTCCTTAGTGCTTGCGCGGTGCCAGATAGGCCAGCCAGCGGCGCTCGGCCAGCTTGAACAGGCGAACCAGGATGAAGGTCAGGGCCAGGTAGATCAGGCCGGCAGTGATGAATGCCTCGAACGGCAGATAAAAGCGCGAACTGACGGTTCGCGCGGCACCGGTGATATCCACCAGCGTGACGATGGACGCCAGGCTGGTGGTCTGCAGCATCATCAGCACTTCGTTGCTGTACTGCGGCAGCGCCCGGCGCAAGGCCGACGGCAGGAGAATGCGGCGGTACAAGGTCAGGCGCGACATGCCCACTGCCTTGGCGGCTTCGATTTCGCCGTGGGCCGTGGCCTTCAAGCTGCCGGCCAGGAGTTCCGCGCTATAGGCGCTGGTATTGATTGCGAAGGCCAGGCAGGCACAAAAGGTCGCGCTGGACAGGTAAGGCCAGAGCGCGCTTTGACGTACCGCTTCGAACTGCGCCAGCCCGTAGTAGATCAGGAACAATTGCACCAGCATCGGGGTGCCGCGAATCACGTAGGTGTAGAGCCAGGCCGGGAAGTTGATCAGCGGTGATCGGGAAACGCGCATCAGCGCTATCGGAACCGCAAGCACCAGGCCAACGGCCAGGGAAATCAGCAGCACTTTCAGGGTCACCAAGGCGCCGTTGAAATACAGCGGCAGGTTTTCCCAGATCAGGTTGTAGTCGAGAATCATGGGGGAGCTCCCAGTCACAGTTCGGCGGCTTTGATGCCGACCGAGTAGTGTTTTTCCAGATAGCGCAGCACCAGCAATGACATGCTGGTCAGCATCAGGTAAAGCGCGGCAACCGCGAGGAAAAACGTGAACGGCTCATGGGTGGCGTCCGCTGCGTTTTTGGCTTTGAACATCATGTCCTGCAAACCGATCACCGAGATCAGCGCGGTGGATTTGGTCAGTACCAACCAGTTGTTGGTGAACCCGGGAATGGCGAAACGAATCATCTGCGGCACCAGAATCCGCCAGAACACCCGAGCGCCACTCATGCCGTAGGCCACGCCAGCCTCGCCCTGACCTTTAGGGATCGCCATGAAGGCGCCACGAAAGGTCTCCGAGAGATAGGCACCGAAAATGAAGCCCATGGTGCAGACACCGGCGATGAAGGGATTGATGTCGATGTACCGGGTGTAACCGAGTGCGAGGGCAATGCGGTTCATCAGATCCTGGCCGCCGTAGAAGATCAGCAGGATCAACACCAGGTCAGGAATACCGCGAATCAGGGTTGTGTAACCTTCGCCCAGCACCGCCAGCCATTTGAATGGCGACAAACGAAAGGCTGCGCCGATCAGTCCCAGGGAAATGGCCATGGTCATGGAGGTCAGGGCCAGATTGATGGTCAGCCAGGCGCCATCGAGAATGCTCGATCCGTAGCCGTGAAGCATGATGAAATTCCTCAAGCGAGCGCCGGGAGGCGCGCAAGACAAACCAAAAGCGGCGCCCGCAAGGGGCCGGCGCCAGGGTCTCGGATAAAGGCTTATTCGCCGTAGATATCGAAGGCGAAGTACTTGCCCATCACTTGCTGGTACTTGCCATTGGCGCGGATCGCGTCAATCGCTGCACTCAGACGTGCAACGTTCGCACTGTCGCCTTTACGCACCGCGATTCCGGCACCTCTGCCGAAGTATTTCGGGTCATTGATGTCCGGCCCTGTCAGTGCGAAACCCTTACCTAATGGTGTTTTGATAAAGCTCTCATCGGTGTTGACGATGTCTGCAAGCGTGGCGTCCAGGCGACCCGCTGCCAAATCGAGGAAGGCTTCATTTTGCGAGGAGTAGCGCACCACCAGGGCGCCGGCTTTCTCAAGCTGCTCGGTGGCGAAACGGTCATAGGTCGAAGAGCGTTGCACGCCCAGTTTCTTACCTTTGAGATCGACCAGCGGGTCGTTGATCACGCTACCGGTCTTCATCGCGAACTTACCCGGCGTGTGGTAGTACTTTTTGCTGAAATCGACCGACTTCATACGGTCTTCAGTGATCGACATCGACGACAGCACAGCATCGATCTTGCGCACTTTCAGCGACGGGATCATGCCGTCGAATTCCTGGATGACCCACTCGCATTTGACCTTCATCTCTTCGCACAGCGCGTTGCCAATGTCGTAGTCGAAACCACTGACGTTGCCCTCTGGCGTCTTGAAAGAGAAGGGCGGGTAGGCGGCTTCGATACCGATACGCAGGCTGTCGTCGTCGGCATGTGCCAGCAAGCTTGCGGCGCACAGTGCCAGAGCACCTAGAAGTTCTGTCTTGTACATATTGTTGACTCCTTGGATGGGGCGTTGGGGTGATACGGGATTACCGTCCGGTCTGGTGAGGTGGACTGTCCTGATGATTTGCGAGGGTATAAATGACATAAAATAATTCACAAATCAACTTAATGAAAAAAAACATATCAGCGCAGGGCGACACGCAGGGCACTGGTGGACTGACCTCACCTGTGTCATCAATCCTTTGAACAAAAAACGGGCGCCGATAAGGCGCCCGTTTTTTTATTCCGGTATCAAGGTTTTTGCGCAGTCGGAAACTGAGCCAGTTCGCAGTACTGCGCTGTCCTTAGCGTCGATCCAGCCAAACCGTTTGTGCATTACAGAATTCGCGCACCCCGAAATGCGAGAGCTCACGGCCAAAGCCACTCTTCTTCACGCCACCAAAACTGACACGCGGATCGCTGGCGCTATAACCGTTGATGAACACGCCACCGGTTTCAAGTTCGTCGGCCATCTGCCGGGCAAGTTCGACATTGCGCGTGAAGAGAGTGGCGGTGAGGCCGAACTCGCTGTCATTGGCCAGCTCCAGCGCATGGGCTGCGTCTCGGGCCGTGATGATTGAGGCCACAGGACCAAACAACTCCTGTTTGAATGATGTCATCTGATCGGTCACGTCGCCGAGTACCGTAGGCTCATAGTAGTTGCCGGGGCCTTCAGCCTTCTTTCCACCCATCAGCAGCGTCGCGCCTTCTTCCAGTGTGTCGCGCACCTGTTGATCCAGTTCGTCGCGCAGATCGAAGCGAGCCATCGGGCCGATATAAGTGGTGGTGGTCAGTGGATCACCGACGACCAGTCGTTGGGTGGCCTCGACGAACTTGCGGGTAAACTCCTCGACGATGCCTTGCTCGACAATCAGGCGCTTGGCGGCGGCGCAGACTTGCCCGGTGTTTTGATAGCGCCCGATCACCGCGGCTTTCACTGCCTCATCGAGGTCTGCGTCGTCGAGCACGATAAACGGGTCGGAGCCGCCCAGTTCCAATACACATTTCTTCAGTGCCGCTCCAGCCTGAGCACCGATGGCCATGCCCGCACGCACGCTACCGGTGAGGGTGACCGCCGCGATACGTGGATCGGCGATCGCCCTGGATACACCCTCCGGGGTGACGTTGATAACCTCGAAAACACCTTCAGGAAAGTCCGCTTGCTGGAAGGCTTCCAGCAGCAGGTAGGCGCTACCCATGACGTTTGGCGCGTGTTTGAGCACGTAGGTATTGCCGGCGAGCAAGGCGGGGACCGCGCCGCGCAGGACTTGCCAGATGGGGAAGTTCCACGGCATGACGGCGAGAATCGGGCCGAGCGGGCGATATTCAATGCGTGCCTTGTCGCCTTCAACCAGGGTCGGTTCCGGGCTCAGCATGGCGGGGCCGTGTTCGGCGTACCAATCGCAGAGCTGCGCACATTTTTCAATTTCACCGCGGGCCTGAGCGATAGGCTTGCCCATTTCCTGGGTGATCATGTTCGCCATGGCCTGCGCATTGTTGCGCAAGGCCTGGCCGAGGTTGATCAACAGCTGCGCGCGCTGCTCAACCGGTTTGCGGCGCCAGGCGCGAAACCCGGTAGCGGCCCGCGTCAGCGCGGCCTGTAATGCCGAATCGGATTCGAAAGGGTACTGGCCGATCTGTTCGCCCGTGGTCGGGTTGATCGAAATGGCATGGGTAAGGCTGGATACGTGGGTCATGGCACCGTCCTGCGGGGTGGGAATGTGCTCAGGTTATGGGGGTATATGTTTTATGGAAACTGAATAATACTGAGCATAACGTTCACGTTTGGAGAATGATTTGGATCTGGTTCAGCTCGAAATTTTCAAGGCTGTCGCCGAGCACGGCAGCATCAGCGTGGCCGCCCAGCATATCCACCGGGTGCCATCGAATCTCACGACCCGAATCAAGCAGCTTGAGCTGGACCTGGGTGTGGACCTGTTTATCCGCGAGAAGAGTCGCCTGCGCCTGTCGCCGGCAGGCTGGAGCTTTCTGGATTACGCACGACGTATTCTCGACCTGGTTCAGGAGGCGCGCGCCACAGTGGCAGGTGAAGAGCCGCAGGGAGCCTTCGCCCTGGGTTCGCTGGAAAGTACTGCGGCGGTACGTATTCCAGAGCTACTGGCCGCCTATAACCAGAAGCACGCCAAGGTCGAACTGGACCTGTCCACCGGCCCCTCCGGGACCATGATCGATGGGGTGCTGTCAGGGCGGCTGGCCGCGGCATTTGTCGATGGTCCGGTGTTGCATCCGGCGCTGGAGGGCGTGCCGGCATTCGAGGAGGAAATGGTGTTGATTGCACCGCTCAACCATGAGCCGATTCATCGGGCCAAGGATGTGAACGGCGAAAACATCTATGCCTTCCGCTCCAACTGCTCCTACCGCCATCATTTCGAAAGCTGGTTCGCCAATGGCGCGGCGGTGCCCGGCAAGATTTTCGAAATGGAGTCCTATCACGGCATGCTGGCCTGCGTCAGCGCCGGTGCCGGCCTGGCGCTGATGCCCCGCAGCATGCTCGAAAGCATGCCTGGATGCACGACGGTCAGCGTCTGGCCGCTGTCGGAGTCGTTCCGCTATCTGCGCACCTGGCTGGTGTGGCGCAGGGGGACGGTGTCGCAGAGCCTGACGATGTTTGTGCGCCTGCTCGAGGAGCGCGGGGTGGTGTTGGTCGAAAAATAGTGGAAAGTTAACGGTCTGCGCTGAAAAACCGGATAATGGCGGCCAAATCGTATAGCTCGTTATTCTGGTAAGCACGCATGGAAATCAAGGTCAACTTTCTCGACAACCTTCGACTTGAGGCCAAGTTCGACGACTTCACGGTGATTGCCGATCAACCCATTCGCTACAAGGGCGATGGCTCGGCACCGGGGCCGTTCGATTACTTCCTGGCTTCGTCGGCGTTGTGCGCGGCGTACTTCGTGAAGTTGTACTGCGAGACTCGCAATATCCCCACCGAAAATATCCGCCTGTCGCAGAACAACATTGTTGATCCGGAAAACCGCTACAACCAGATTTTCAAGATTCAGGTCGAATTACCGGCGGACATTTCCGCCAAGGACCGTCAGGGGATCTTGCGCTCCATCGACCGTTGTACGGTAAAGAAGGTGGTGCAAACCGGGCCTGAGTTCGTGATTGAAGAGGTCGAAAACCTCGACGCCGATGCCCAGGCGTTGCTGATGCCGCATTCGACTGGCGAAGCGGGCACCTACATTGTGGGCAAGGACCTGCCGCTGGAACAAACCATCGCCAACATGTCGGGCATCCTGGCCGACCTGGGCATGAAGATCGAAATCGCTTCGTGGCGCAATATCGTTCCCAACGTGTGGTCGCTGCACATCCGCGATGCGCATTCGCCAATGTGTTTTACCAACGGCAAGGGCGCGACCAAGGAAGGCGCGCTGGCATCGGCGCTGGGCGAGTTTATCGAGCGGCTCAACTGCAACTTCTTCTACAACGATCAATTCTGGGGCGAGGACATCGCCAATGCGGCGTTTGTGCATTACCCGGACGAGCGCTGGTTCAAGCCGGGCCCGAAGGACGAACTGCCGAGCGAAATCCTCGACGAGTACTGCCTGAAGGTTTACGACCGGGATGGCGAGTTGCGTGGCTCGCATCTGTACGACACCAACTCCGGCAACACCCAGCGTGGCATTTGTTCACTGCCGTTTGTACGCCAGTCGGACAATGAGGTGGTGTACTTCCCGTCTAACCTGATCGAAAACCTGTTCCTGAGCAATGGCATGAGCGCTGGCAACACGCTGGCCGAAGCCCAGGTGCAGTGCCTGTCGGAGATCTTCGAGCGCGCGGTCAAGCGCGAAATCCTCGAAGGCGAAATGGCCTTGCCGGATGTGCCGCAGCAAGTGCTGGCGAAATACCCGGGCATCCTGGCGGGTATCCAGGCCCTGGAAGAGCAGGGCTTCCCGGTGCTGGTCAAGGATGCATCGCTGGGCGGGGAGTTCCCGGTGATGTGCGTGACCTTGATGAACCCGCGTACCGGTGGCGTGTTTGCCTCGTTCGGCGCGCACCCAAGCCTGGAAGTGGCGCTGGAGCGCAGCCTGACGGAACTGCTGCAAGGGCGCAGTTTCGAAGGACTGAACGATCTGCCCCAGCCGACCTTCGAAGGTCAGGCGGTGACTGAGCCGAACAACTTCGTCGAGCACTTTATCGATTCCAGTGGTGTGGTCTCGTGGCGCTTCTTCAGTGCAAAACCTGATTTCGAATTCGTTGAGTGGGATTTCTCCGGTCAAGGCGAAAACTCCAATGCCGAAGAGGCCGCGACCTTGTTCGGCATTCTCGAAGGCATGGGCAAAGAAGTGTACATGGCGGTCTATGAGCACATCGGCGCCAAGGCCTGCCGCATTCTGGTGCCGGATTACTCGGAAATTTATCCGGTAGAAGATTTGATCTGGGATAACACCAATAAAGCGCTGCAGTTCCGCGCCGACATCCTCAATCTGCACAGTCTGAGCAAGGTCGGCCTGAGAACGCTGGCCCAGGGTTTGGAAAACAGCGAGCTGGATGATTACACCGACATCACCACCTTGATCGGCATCGAGTTCGACGACAACACGCCTTGGGGCAAGCTGACGATCCTGGAGCTGAGGCTGCTGATTTATCTCGCCTTGCAGAAGTTTGATCAGGCCAAGGATCTGGTGGAAGCCTTCTTGCAATACAACGACAACACCGTCGAGCGCGGCTTGTTTTATCAAGCCGTGAACGTCGTGCTGGAAATGCAGCTGGACGATGACCTGGAACTGAGCGACTACGAGGTCAACTTCCGCCGGATGTTCGGCAACGAGCGGATGGACGCGGCGATAGGGTCGGTGGATGGCAGCGTACGTTTCTATGGTCTGACGCCGACGAGCATGAAACTGGAAGGGCTCGACAGGCACCTTCGTCTGATCGACAGCTACAAGAAGCTGCACATGGCGCGGGCGAGGGTGGCGGCTTTGTACAGCTGACAGCGATAACAAAAAAGCACCTTGGGTGCTTTTTTGTTTTTTGACTATGACATGGGTTGCGGCTGCCTATGAGGAAGCTCTTCTATATAGAAGGGCGTTCTGATCCTTCTATATAGGCGTCCTTTGGGGCGATTTGCAGGTTGTTGATAGAAAACCCGAATCAGTGCTTGACGGCAGATTATAGATGTCTATAATTCGCCCCACTTCCGGCGCACTCGAAACGGAAAACTCCTTGGTAAACAATGAGTTACGCAGTTTTCGGCAGCAGGTTGCTTCAGCTCATCGAAGCCAAAAGGAAGTTGAAAAAGAGGTGTTGACAGCAGCGTGTAACGCTGTAGAATTCGCCTCCCGCTGATGAGAGATCTGAAGCGCAAGTGGTTGAAGTTACAAGGGAAACTTTGAAAGCTTCAGAAAATAATCACTTGACAGCAAATGAGGCTGCTGTAGAATGCGCGCCTCGGTTGAGACGAAAGATCTTAACCAACCGCTCTTTAACAACTGAATCAAGCAATTCGTGTGGGTGCTTGTGGAGTCAGACTGCTAGTCAACAGATTATCAGCATCACAAGTTACTCCGCGAGAAATCAAAGATGTAACCAACGATTGCTGAGCCAAGTTTAGGGTTTTCTCAAAACCCAAAGATGTTTGAACTGAAGAGT
>NZ_JAHBDJ010000008.1:0-132542 GCF_019956375.1 Pseudomonas sp. GL-R-19
ATGAAACAAGGGACATCAGCTCAACGATGGTCGAAAACAAAAGCTCACGCGGGTACTGGCGTTGACGGTGTTCTTCAAACACCTGATCAACCCATTCGGCAGGAACAGCCTGCTCCAGTATCAATTTCGTCATGACACTGGCCGGTGTCTTTTTTTCAAACCGCGCTAGAACTTCTGTCCACATCGTTTTCGTCACCCTGACTGGTTTTTAGGGGATTCTAAACGAAGACCTTGAAAGGGCTGGCCGTAAGGGCGAAACCGCCAGTCGCCGTTACCGCAGGAATGGATATGTACCCAATCAACCCATGACCCTGGTCGGCCCGAAGGCCGCCAAGGTCACCAGCAGACTCAGGCCAAACTCTTGCTGACCACCTCAAACACATCACTGGACAACTGCCCCGAAGCCCGAATCCGCTCCAGCTCCCCCTTCATCAAAGCCTGACGAGCACTGTCGTACTTGCGCCAGCGAGTCAAAGGCGCCAACTGGCGAGAAGCAATCTGCGGGTTAAAGCCATTCAACTCGATCACCAGATCCGCCAGGAAGCGATACCCGGAACCGTCGGCCGCGTGGAAGTTGATCAGGTTCTGCCCGGCAAACGCACCAACCAGTGCCCGCACCTTGTTCGGGTTCTTGATTTTGAACGCCGGGTGCTGCATCAACGCCTTGACTCTCTCCAGGCCACCGGGCAACACGCTGCCGGCCTGGACACTGAACCACTGATCCATGACCAGCGGGTTGTCCTTGAAGTGTTCGGCGAAGCTGGCCAGTGCCTTGGCCTTCTCGGCTTCGAACGGCGAATTGACCAGCACGGCGAGTGCGGTCAGGCGCTCGGTCATGTTGTCGCACGCGTCGAACTGCTCCAGCGTCGCCGCCAGGACTTGCGGCTTGCCGCTGAGCATCAGGTAGGACAACGCGATGTTCTGCAAGGCACGACGGGCGAAATGCTCGGCTTCGGCCACATACGGCGTCTGCTTCGACAATTCGCGATTGGCCTGATAACGCAGCCACAGGCCATCGAACAGCGCGTCAGCCAGTTGCTTGCGGGCAAACTCGCGGGCGACATGGATCGACTCGACGTCCGCTATTTCGCTGATCTCGGTCAGGTACGCCTCGCTTGGCAGCGAGAGCATTTCGGCGACCATGGCCTGATCCAGCGACTCGTCCGAGAGCACCGTGCGCAGTGCCGACACCAGCCGCTGATCGAGTACCAGCGCTTCGCCCTTCTGCTGCTGGCCGATCAACTCCTGCAGCACCTGCACCGACAGCTGCTGGCCGGCATCCCAGCGGTTGAAGCCGTCGCTGTCGTGCTGCATCAGGAACATCAGCTGATCACGGTTGTACGGGAAGCTCAGCTTCACCGGCGCCGAGAAGCCGCGCAGCAACGATGGCAACGGTTGTTCGGCAATGTCGACGAAGGTGAAGGTCTGCTCGGCCTCGGTTACCGAGATCACGCGGGTCGTGCCTTGGGCGGCGGCCTCACCGGCAAGACGCAGGGCAATCTCGCCGCCCTTGCTGTCCAGCAGCCCCAGTTCGACCGGGATCACGAACGGCAGTTTTTCAACCTTGTCCGGGGTTTCCGGGCAGCTCTGGCGGAAGGTCAGGCTGTAGGTTTTTGCCGCCGCATCAAAGGACTCGCTCACCGCCAGGCGCGGTGTACCCGCCTGGCTGTACCAGCGTTTGAACTGGGTCAGGTCGACGCCATTGGCATCTTCCATGGCCTTGATGAAGTCATCGCAGGTCACGGCCTGGCCGTCGTGGCGTTCGAAGTACAGGTCGCTGCCTTTGCGGAAACCTTCGGCGCCGAGCAAGGTGTGAATCATGCCGACCACTTCCGAACCCTTTTCGTACACGGTCAGGGTGTAGAAGTTGGAAATCTCGATGAAGCTGTCCGGGCGCACGGCGTGGGCCATGGGGCCGGCGTCTTCGGCGAACTGGTGGGTGCGCAGGTACGCCACGTCCTGGATGCGCTTGACCGTGGCCGAGTTCATGTCCGAGGAGAAACCGGCATCGCGGAACACGGTGAAGCCTTCCTTGAGCGACAGCTGGAACCAGTCGCGGCAGGTCACGCGGTTGCCCGACCAGTTGTGGAAATATTCGTGGGCGACGATCGCTTCGACCCGTTGGTGCGCGGCGTCGGTGGCGGTTTCGGCCTTGGCCAGCACGGCGCTGGAGTTGAAGATGTTGAGGCCCTTGTTTTCCATGGCGCCCATGTTGAAGTCATTCACGGCGACGATCATGAAGATGTCCAGGTCGTACTCGCGACCGTAGACCTCTTCGTCCCAGCGCATGGATTTCTTCAGGCTGTTCATGGCGTGCTGGCACTTATCGATGTTTTCCGGCTCGACGTAAATGCGCAGCGCCACGTTGCGCTCGCTCATGGTGGTGAAGCTGTCTTCGACGCACCACAGGTCGCCGGCCACCAGCGCGAACAGGTACGCCGGTTTCTTGAACGGGTCTTCCCAGGTCGCCCAGTGCCGGCCTTCTTCACCAGGACCGGAGGCGATCGGGTTGCCGTTGGACAGCAGCACCGGATAGCTGTGTTGTTCGGCGACCACCGTGGTGGTGAAGGTGCTCATCACGTCGGGGCGGTCGAGGTAATAGGTGATCTTGCGAAAACCCTCGGCCTCACACTGGGTGCAGAACATCGTGCCGGACTTGTACAGGCCTTCCAGCGCGGTGTTGGTTTCCGGGTGGATCCGGACGCTGGTATCGACCGTGAAGGTGGTGCTGGTCGGGTGCAGGGTCAGGTGATTCTCGCTCAACTGGTAGTCGGCGGCGCTCAGTTCACGGTCGGCCAAAGTGACCGACAGCAGTTCCAGCTGCTGGCCGTCCAGCACCAGCGGCGGCAGGCCCGGGCCTCGCTCGGGGTTGCGGCGCATCACCAGTTGCGCATGGACCAGGCTGTGGTCCTCGTACAACTCGAAGGTCAGGTGCGTTTCGTCGATCAGGTACTCGGGCGCCTGATAGTCCTTGAGGTAGATCATCTTCGGTTGTTCGGTGCGCATGCTGGAGTCCTTACTGATGCACGGCGAGCTGGTAAGCCGTGTATTTACGAATGTTGATCACGCCGGTGTCGAAGATCAGGTATTGACCCTTGACCCCCATCAGCGTGCCTTCGGCAATCGGGTTCTTGTCCAGGTTGAAGCTGACGATCTTCGCCGGGTACTGCTCGACCGGGTAGCGGATTTCCAGCGGTTCGGCATCGGTCACCGGCTGGATCGCCTGCAAGCCAAATCGCTGCTGCAACCCCAGCAGACCTTCAGCGCAGCTGTCGAACAATTGATCGCGAACCTCGGCCAGGTTCACGGCTACCGCATCGCCCTTGAGTAAAGCACGCCAGTTGGTCTTGTCGGCCACCTGGCTGCGCAGCAGATCCTCGACGAAACCGGATTGTTGCCGGGTCGATACGCGCATGATCGGCAACGCCTGGCTCGCACCCTGGTCGAGCCAGCGGGTCGGCAACTGGGTGGCGCGGGTAATGCCGACTTTCACCCCTGACGAGTTGGCCAGGTACACCACGTGATCGGTCATGCAGAACTTCTCGCCCCATTCCGGCTCGCGGCAGGTGCCGGCGTCGTAGTGGCAACGCTCCGGGCTCATGATGCAGACGTCGCACTGGGCCAGTTTGGTCATGCACGGGTAGCAGTAGCCCTGGCTGAAACTGGTCTTGGTCTTGCGTCCGCAATGGATGCAGTGGATCGCACCCAGGTATTCCAGACGCACCGTGGTGCCGATCAACGGATTGACCGGGACCTCGGTTTCGCCCAGACGCAAAGCGTATTGCACGTTCGGCCCGTCCAGGCGCGCCGACATTTTGCTGATTGCACCGCGGCCAATCTCGATCAATGGATGGCATCCGACTTGAACAGGATGTTCGGTACTTCGATCGACTTCGAAGCGCATTCCTGCGGCCCCATGTAGCCGGTACGCTGGTCCTCGGGCAGGTTCTGCATTTCCCAGGCGATCATCGCCTGCAGCGACAGCTCGCGTTGCTCGGCGGTGAGTTTGCCACCGTCGGACCATTTGCCGATTTCCACGGCCAGTTTCAGGCTCTCGTAGATATCGGAGGTAATGTTGTTGATCATTTCGTTAAAAGAGGACATTGGGTCTCCGTCTCTTTATTGCATGTTCTGAGTTAGGCGGCCAGTTTACGGCGGTTATACAACCCGCCCAACAAACCGGTGAAGCATCCGATGAGTAACCCGCTGACATGGGCCGCGTTGGCGATTTCGCCGAAGCCGATCATCGAGACCAGTCCGGACAGGCACAGCAACAACCACACCAGCATCATCACCAGCACGCCTCGCGGCAGGCGATAAGCCCGGTTCGGCGCCAGTAGCTGGAAAATCCAGCAATGCCCGAGCAGGCCGTACAGTACACCGGACAAACCACCGAACAAGGTCGGACCGCTGAAGTAATATTGGGCATAGTTGGACACCAGGCTGAACAGCAGGGTCAAGCCGATCAGGTTGATACTGCCCTGACGCGACTCGATGCGCCGCCCCAGCTCCCAGTACCACATGCCGTTCATCGCCAGGTGCAGGATGCCGAAGTGAATCAGCATCGGCGTGAACAGGCGCCACCACTGCCCCGCCGCCAGGCTGTCGGCCAGTGGCGTGAAGTGGAGGTACTCGCCGACCACGCGGAATTCGAGGAAGGTCAGCCAGCGCATCGTTTCAAGGTTGTCGCCGAGCAGGGTCACTGCACCGACAATCACGCTCAGCAACAGCACCAGCGCGGTGGCCCTGGCGTATTTCAATTGCTCGACGAACCCCGGACGCTCGATGGTCTGCGCCAGCGGAATGTCCAGCTGCTGATCGGGATCGCCCGCCGGAAAGCGTTCGTAGAGCGCACGCACGTCTTCGCTGATGTTCTGCGGCACCCACAGCACCTGTTCGCCAGCTTCTTCGCTGACCCGATGGGGCACTTGCATGCGCTTGAGCAAGGTGACGAACCCGCTCAAGTCCACCGCCAGGGGCAGACGCAATACCGCTACAGCACTCATTGCAGCACCTCCGGCCGCTCGACATCGACCCAGACGAATTTATGCGGATCCAGGCGGGTTTCCTGATCCAGGCGATAGGCAACCAGCTTGCCGTACAGCACCGCGCTGTAATCCAGACAGGCCAGGTTCGGCCGGATCGGTGCCGGCTTGCCGCTGCGCCAGTAATGACCGACGAACAACAACGGCTCATCGATGCCATAACGCAGCAAACTGTTCTTTTCGGTGGACGTCAGCGGCGTCCGGGCCACGGGTTCCGGCAGTGCATCGGGCTGGAACACGATATCGCCGTAGGTTTTCGGATCGTCTTCCCAGAACTTGGTGCGGAAGAACGAACGCACCAGCCCATCGCCGCTGGTCATGGTCAGGCCATGGGGCAAGCGCATGTCCGTGCCACGCAAAAGGCGATCGAATACGGTGCAGGCAAACGATCCCGACTGCGCCGAAGCCTGGAGAAAAGGCTCGTCGACGCAACCGTTGGGGAACAACGCCCGCAGCGGCTCGATCAGCCCGGCATCCCAGCAGGCGTGGACCACGCGAAAACGCCCGGCATCGACGAACAATGGCAGCTTATAGAACCATTGCTGGAAGTCGTGCCAGTCACCCGGATGGTGTTCGAACTGGGTCAGGGTTTCATGCAACAGGCGGGCATGGCGCGGCGTGTGCTCGCGCACGAATTGCTTGCCGCTGCCGGGTAGCGCCGGCGTGCTCCAGCCCAGCGCATTGAACTCGTGGTTGCCCATGATGCACAGTGCCTGACCGGCCTCGACCATGTCGTGGACGATATGCAGCGCCTCGCGAATCCGCGGGCCGCGATCGATGATATCGCCGACGAACACCGCCATGCGCGAGGCGTGGCGCCAGACGCCGCCCTGTTTGTGATAACCGAGTCGGTCGAGCAAGTGCTCCAGGGTCAGAGCGCAACCGTGCACGTCACCGATCAGGTCGTAGCTACGCGCGGGATCGAGCATCAGTCGCCTCCACCCCCCAACTTGCTGCCCCAGCCGAGCTTGGTCCGGCAGACTTCATAGTAGTTGTGGTCGAGCGGGTGAATCAGCCGCAGTTTCTGGGCTTTCTTGCTCACGGTAATGGTGTCGCCGGGCGCGCAGGTAAAGTGGTTCTGCCCGTCACACGAGACTTGCGGGTAAATCTGCATATCCTTGGACACGACGATTTTCAGCTCACTGTTGCCATCGACCACGATCGGTCTACCTGACAAGGTATGGGGGTACATCGGCACAATCACAATAGCGTCGAGCTTGGGATGCATGATCGGCCCGCCGGCAGACAGTGCATACGCGGTGGAACCTGTCGGCGTCGCAACGATCAGGCCGTCGGCCTTCTGGCTGCAGACGAACTGGCCGTCGATGTACAGCTCGAATTCGATCATTCGCGTGGATTTGCCAGGGTGCAGCACCACATCGTTCAGTGCATCGCCCTGGCCGATGGCCTCGCCGTGGCGGCGGACTTCGGCTTGCAGCAGGAAGCGGTTTTCCACCAGAAAGTGGCCATCCAACACTTCGGCGACCTTGGTTTCCAGCTCGTCGGGACGAATATCGGTTAGGAAACCCAGGCTGCCCCGGTTGATGCCGAGCACCGGAATATTGTGCCTGGCCAGCGCCCGGGCGGCACCGAGCAGGCTGCCGTCACCACCGACCACAATGACCATGTCGCAGACTTCGCCGAGCATCTTGCGCGACGAGGTTTGCAGGCCGTGCCCTGGCAGCACTTCGGCGATGGTGTCTTCGAGGATCACGTGCAGGTGACGATCGAGCAGAAACCGTTTCAGTCGGCGGACGGTATCCAGCACCTGGGAACTGCCCAGGCGACCGATGATGCCGATATTGCGAAATTGCTCCATGGGGCTCCTGCGGGGATCTGTGTGGCGGCGAAAACCACGATTATGGGCGAAAGCCGCCCGTAGACAAAATCCTTTCAGCTTCAAGGGTGTGCCCGGGTTTCGGGCTATGCTCGCAAGATGATGCTATTTCCGGATTTGCTCCACCTGCCCCATCAATTACGCCATCCCGAAGTGCGTGACCTGGCGTGGGTCATCCTCGCGCCGCCCATGCTGGACGATACCCCGTGGCCGCAGCGTCACCCGCTGGCCGGCAGCGACTGGGTGCAGGCACCGGATCGGCTGGAGCATTGGCTGCGGCAATTGGACCGAGACAGTTATGGCTTGCTGCACTGGCTGGCCCAGGCCCGGACCCGGCGTCTGGGCCTGTATTACGAACGCCTCTGGCAATTCGCCGTGCAGCATGCGCCCGGCATTGAACTGATTGCCGCCAACATGCCGATTCGCCGCGAGGGGCACACCCTGGGTGAACTGGACATGCTGCTGCGCGACCGCGACGGCGTGCATCACCTGGAACTGGCGATCAAGCTCTACCTCGGCCCGCAATCCGGCGACGGACACGACACCGCCCAGTGGCTGGGTCCGGGATGCCACGACCGGCTCGACCGCAAACTGGCGCACCTGAGCCAGCATCAATTGCCGATTTCCGCTCGCCCCGAAAGCCGTGAAGTGCTCGCGGCGCTGGATATCCAGGCGTTCAGCGCGCATTTGTGGCTGGGGGGGTATTTGCTGTACCCGTGGCCGGGACAGGCCGCTGCGCCGCTGGGTGCACATCCGCAGCATTTGCGGGGGCGCTGGCTGCATCAAAAGGATTGGCCGGCGTTAGTAGCCCAGAGCGCGCCCGGTCGCTGGCAACCTCTGCCCCGCCATGCCTGGCTGGCGCCGGCGCATTACTCGGCGGAACACACCTGGACCCCTGAGCAGATGCAGGCATGGCTCAATGACCTGGACCCGCTGGCGCCGGCACAACTGCTGGTGCGCCTGACGGAAAATGCCAATGGCGACTGGGAAGAAGCCGAGCGATTGTTTCTGGTGTCGGACCTTTGGCCGAATGTGCCGGGTAATGCCTGAGTTTTGCTGTGTCTGAGCCGGCCCCATCGCGAGCAGGCTCGCTCTCACATTGGGTCCCAGCCGAACACAAATCTTGTGTCCACTGAGGATCCCTGTGGGAGCGAGCCTGCTCGCGAAGGGGCCAACCCGGCCTGAAGAGATAACCTCCCAGCGCCTGGCAGGACAATACGCTGATCAATGAACATCAAACTTTCTTGTGCTGCTCGACCCATTGCCCATAGGCATTGATGAAACTTTGCAGGAACGGCTTGACCGACTCGGACAACTTGCCCGCCTCGTCGAACGCCGAACCGGCGTTCCCCAGATAGGCCTCTGGCTGCTGCATCATCGGCACATTCAGAAACACCATGGATTGACGCAGGTTGTGATTGGCGCCAAACCCGCCGACGGCCCCCGGCGAAGCACTGATAACTGCGCCGGGCTTGCCATTCCACGAACTCTTGCCATAAGGGCGAGAACCGACGTCAATCGCATTTTTCAACGGCGCCGGCACCGAACGGTTGTATTCCGGGGTCACGAACAGCACCGCGTCGGATGAGCTCACCTGTTGTCGGAAAGTGCTGTAGGCTGCCGGCGGTGAAGCGCCATCGATGTCTTCGTTATAGAGCGGCAGGTCGCCAATTTCGACGATGTTGAGCTTGAGATTGGCCGGCGCCAGCTCTATCAGGGCCCGTGCGACCTTGCGGTTGATCGATTCCTTTCTCAAGCTGCCGACCAGGACGGCGATCGTATAGACGTTGCTCATAAGAGTTTCTCGACTGTCCGATAGGAAGAGCTTGTAGTTATAGATGACGATTCAAGCAGCGGGCGACTGAAAACGCCGTCCCTGACTATTTTTTTCCTGTAGGAAAACTTACCTCGCCCAAGCGCGGTCTACAGAGCCGCAAATTGAGTGATTTATCTCCAGAGGTTCCAAGCAGATGGCAGCAGTACTCGTCGGTCAGTTCCATGCAAGAGATGCGCAAGGCCGTATTTATTCGGTGCACGAGTTCCAGGACTCCACCCCGGCGGTAGACGGATCAGGCCCTGTCACCACCTACAAGCTGGCCATTGGCGACCGTGTCAACAAGGTCGACGACAATCAATTCATGCTGGTGCAAACCGGCGTGACCATTACCCGCGAACCGCAAACCGCAAGCGTTTCATAACCCGTCGTTATGAGCAGAAGTCATATGCGCGGACTTGGGGTAGGATTCAGCCACTGACTCCTCCACCTGCTGAACATGGACTTCACGCATGCGCTTACGCCATATCGAAGTGATCCAGGCGCTCTTGCAGACCGGTCACCTGGGCACCGCCGCCGAATGGCTGCAGTTGCCGGTGACCGAAGTCGAGCGCTTGCTGCGCGATGCCGAGGATCAGTTGGGTTTCATGCTATTCGCCAGCGTACGCGGGCGTTTGCAGGCCACCCGCGAGGCTCGGGAACTGCAAGTGGAAATTGCCCGGGTCTACGACGCGCTCGAACCCGTGCAGCGCCTGGCCAACAGCCTCAGGCAATACCTGGCGCCGCCGCTACGCATCATCTGCACCCCGCCCCTGGCCAATCAATTGTTGCCACACAGCATCGCGGCCCTGCGCCGACGCCTGCCCGACGCGCCTTGCACACTGCTGAGCCAGCCCACCCGCGACATCGTCAGAAGCCTGCTGCTGCGTGAAAGCGATCTGGGGCTGAGCCTGCACGACCCTGATCACGCCGATCTCGATTGCCAGGTGATTGCCCAGGGCAAACTTCAGTTGCTCGCACCCCATGGCTGGCTGCAACCGAAACAGAAATACATTTCACTGCAGGATCTGGCCGGTCAATCGATGATCGGCCTGGAGGGGCACGATCCGCTGAGCCCGGCACTGGAAAACAAACTGCACGGCTTGCGCCCTGCCCCGGTGATTCAAACCCGGGTCCAGACGCATCAGATGATGCGCAGCATGGTCGAGGCCGGCGAAGGTCTGGCCATCGTCGATCCCTTCACCGCCCTCGGCGCCAAAGCCTCGGGACTGGACACCTGCCCGTTGGCGCCAGCCGTGCCGATCAGTCTCTACGCCCTGTCCCTGAAAAACGTCGAACCCTCTCCGGCGGTTCAGGCACTGTTGGCCATCGTCACGGAACAAGCCGCGGCGATGCTGACGAACTGAACGGGTTTTCCAGCGGATTTTCGAACAGTCGATACCAGAACAGCGCCACTTCGGCAGTGTTCGGGTCAATGCCGCGATAGCGCAGCTGGTCGATCCCGCCCATCACGTATCCGCAACGCTCATAGAGCCGGCAGGCCCCCAGGTTGTTGTTCTGGGTTTCGAGCATGATGCCCGGGAGCTTTTTCTTGCGGCTCCAGAATTGCGCCACATCCAGCAGGGCCTTGGCCACTCCATGCCGTCGGGCCGGTGCATGCACCGCCAGTTCGTCGATATGGGCAAAGCCGTTCCAGTTGGTACTGACCACCAGATGCCCCACGGGCTGGTCATCCAGATAGGCCATGAAAATCGCGCTGTCGGCACCATCGCGAAAGCTGCTGAATTCCTCGGGGTCGATGCCGTAGCACTTGCGATAAGGCGTGATCGGGGTGACCGGCCACTGTGCCACCGGCTTGCCTATTTCGGCCGCACCATAGGCCGCGACTTCAAAACTGAAATCACTGCCCCAGATATAGGCGGCAAAACCCTCGTCGGCAACCCGTACCGACAACCCTGGATAATTCGGATTTATTACCGGTTGCATACTGGGAAAGGTCCTCATTCCTTGATGCAATCGACGGTGTAGCACCGCCCACCGCTCTGATCTTCGTGTTGCAATCCGTGCACATCAGCGACGAACCCCGGGAAACTGCTATCGAACGTGCGGGCAAACGCCAGGTAATCGATGATCGAGCGGGTCGATTCGGTAAATCGCTCACCCGGCATGATCAACGGAATGCCGGGCGGGTACGGCACCAGCATGACGGCGGCAATCCGCCCGTCCAGCGCATCGATCGACACCGCTTCGACTTCACCCCGCACCAATTGATCATAGGCGTCCGCCGGTTTCATCGCGACTTCCGGCAGTACGGTGTACATGCGCTTGAGGTGCCTGGCGGTAGCATTGCTGCGATAACAGGCATGCAACTGATCGCATAAATCACGCAGGCCCATGCCCTGATAGCGCGCGACATTCTCTTGCGCCACGCAAGGCAGGCAACTGGCCAGACTGACGTTGGCGTCATAGCTGCGCTTGAACTCCAGCAATTCGGTGAGCAGCGTGCTCCACTTGCCCTTGGTGATGCCCATGGAAAACAACACCAGGAACGAATACAGACCGGTCTTCTCAACCACCAGGCCACGCTCCCAAAGGAACTTGCTGACCACCGCCGCCGGAATCCCGCGCTCGCTGAGGGCGCCACCGGCCGTCAGCCCCGGCATCACCAGCGTGACCTTGATCGGGTCGAGCAGCACATAATCGTCGGTCACGCCGCCAAAGCCATGCCAGTCGGCATCGGGCTGCAGCAACCAGTCCTCGGTGACGACCCGCTCGATGCCTTGCGCCGACGGCGGTTGCCAGATCGAAAACCACCAGTCATCCGCGGCAATGTGCTGGCGCAAGTTAGCCAGCGCCCGGCGAAAACTCAGGGCTTCGTCGAACATTTCCTGCAACAGCGAACGCCCGGCCGGCCCTTCCATCATCGCCGAAGCCACATCCAGCGAGGCGATGATGCCGTACTGCGGCGAGGTCGAGATGTGCATCATGAACGCTTCGTTGAAGCGATCCCGGTCCAGTTGCCGCGCGCCGCCATCGCGCACGTGAATCATCGACGCCTGACTGAAAGCCGCCAGCAACTTGTGGGTGGAGTGGGTGGTGAATACCAACGGGCTGTCTTCATCACGGGACGTACCCATGCCGTAGCGCCCGGCAAAAAACTCATGAAACGCCGCATAGGCGTACCAGGCCTCGTCGAAGTGCAGCACCTCAACACTGTTGCCCAGTTGCTGCCTGATCAGCTCTGCGTTGTAGCAGAGGCCGTCATAGGTCGAATTGGTCACTACAGCGAGCTTGACCTTCGGCGAACGCCCCTTGGTCAGCGGACTGGCGTCGATCTTGGCCTGGATCGATTCGCGGCTGAACTCGCTCAGGGGAATCGGGCCAATGATCCCCAGTTCATTACGCTCCGGACACAAGTACAGCGGGATCGCGCCGGTCATGATGATCGAGTGCAGCACCGACTTGTGGCAATTGCGATCCACCAGCACCAGGTCATCGCGGGCGACCACCGAGTGCCAGACAATCTTGTTGGCCGTGGACGTGCCATTGATCACGAAAAAGGTGTGATCGGCGCCAAAATTACGTGCTGCACGGGCCTCGGCTTCAGCCAGGGGACCGGTGTGATCAAGTAAAGAGCCGAGCTCAGGCACCGACACCGAAAGATCCGAGCGCAGGGTGTTTTCCCCGAAAAACTGGTGAAACGCCTGCCCGACCGGACTCTTGTGATACGCCACGCCACCGCCGTGACCGGGGGTGTGCCACGAATAATTGGAGTCCGCCGTGTGTTGCACCAACGCCTTGAAAAACGGCGGCAGCAGGCCATCGAGGTATTTGCGCGCGGCGCGGGCCACCTGCCGGGCGAGAAAGGGCACCGTGTCTTCAAACAGGTAAAGAATGCCGCGTAACTGATTGAGCTCGGCCATGGCGTCGGCAGGCGCATTTTCCAGGGTCACTGTTTCGCCCAGGGCGAAGATCGGCAGATCCGGTGCACGCACTCGCGCCAGACCAATCAGTTCGGCCATGTTTTGCAATAAATGGGAATGGGCGCTGGCGTCCTCAGAGGCAATCAACATGCAGGACAGGCCATGGTAGGTCGACGCCACCAATCGTCCTTCGGTGTAGTCCACCGCCGAAACGACGCTGAACCCTTCCTGCTCCAGTTCCCGGGCAATTCCCCGCACACGGTCGCCGGCAACGCTGTCGGACTTGATGTCGCGATGGACAATCAGGACCGGGAATTTCAAATCTTTATACATGAGGCTCAGTGTCCTGAGGCGGCAGACCAGAGCCTGCCAATTACCTCAGGGTAGAGTGTTGCAGCGGATGTGGCGAGCGTCGCGCCCTGAAATGGGTCATCGGATGCATGCCAGCGGCGCGGCTATTCGAAGATCAAAAGATCGCAGCCTCGTTTCACTCGACAGCTCCTACAAGGGAATGTGTAACCCTGTAGGAGCTGTCGAGTGAAACGAGGCTGCGATCCTTAAGAAACATCTACGCCTGCGCTTCAGCCTCAGCCAACTGCACCCACAACGCCGGAGCACCCGCGGATTTGCCGATGATTTCCAGGCGCGCCGCGTGGCGGGCCAGGTCGTCTTCGCTGGCGCGGATGATGCGCGTCGGCTGGCGATCTGCTGGCAAACGGCGAATCTCGGTGGCCGAATTGTCCGCCCCTTCACCGGAGCCATTGCCATCGGAGGCGTTACCGGCCAGGGACAGACTGGTCTGCCCCCCGGTCATGGTCAGGTAGACGTCGGCGAGAATCTCGGAGTCGAGCAAGGCGCCGTGCAGTTCACGGCCGGAGTTGTCGACGCCATAGCGCTTGCACAAGGCATCGAGGCTGTTGCGCTGCCCCGGGTGACGTTCCCGGGCCATCATCAAGGTATCGAGGATCGAGCAGTGCTGCGTGATGTCCGCGCGGTCCTGCTGCCCCATCAGGGCGAATTCGTTGTTGATGAAGCCAACGTCGAACGCCGCGTTATGGATGATCAGCTGCGCGCCCTTGATGAACTCGAAGAACTCTTCGGCCACTTCGGCAAAACGCGGCTTGCCCACGAGGAATTCGTTGGTGATGCCGTGGACGCCGATGGCGCCCTCGTCACTCTCGCGATCGGGTTGCAGGTACACATGAAAGTGCCGGCCCGTCAGGCGTCGGCCGATCAACTCGACACAACCGATTTCGATAATCCGGTGGCCGTCGGTCACCGGCATGCCGGTGGTTTCGGTGTCGAGTACTACGGATCTGGTGGCCATCAGCGCTCAGCTCTCAATCGGTCAATCGTGCAAAAGCGGCGATGTTAACACGCTCGCAGGGGTCTTTCAGGCGGACCGTGTTGCGCCCTTCGCGAGCAGGCTCGCTCCCACAAGGAATCTTCGGCATATGGAGCTCAACTGTGGGAGCGAGCCTGCTCGCGATTGGCCGCAACCCGGTGTATCGGTTGAACCGAATCAGCCCTGCTTGTACCCGCGCACTTCATCGACGCCACGGTTGGCCAACTGGTCGGCTCGCTCGTTGCCGTGATGGCCAATGTGTCCGCGCACCCATTTCCAGGTGACCTTGTGGCGGTTGACCTGCTCGTCGAGCAACTTCCACAGGTCAGCATTCTTCACCGGCTCCTTCGCCGCGGTTTTCCAGCCGCGCTTCTTCCAGTTGTCCATCCACTCGTTGATGCCTTTCATCACGTACTGGGAGTCGGTCACCAGCAGCACATCGCAGGGACGCTTGAGCTCTTCCAGGCCGCGGATCGCGCCCATCAGCTCCATGCGGTTGTTGGTGGTATTGGCTTCGCCGCCCCAGAGTTCCTTTTCGACGCCCTTGCACACCAGCAGCGCGCCCCAGCCGCCAGGGCCAGGATTGCCCTTGCAGGCGCCGTCGGTGAACAGTTCTACGCTATCGCTCATGCCAATCTATCCAGAAAATGCGCTGGCCCGCCGATCGCTGATCGACAACGGCCGAAGCCGGGACAGGCCCGGCCGCAAATAAAAAGTATGTATTACGGTTCGATGTTGCGCCGGTTGACCTTGGCCATCGGCAAAGGAATCAGCTTGCCCATCGGCTCGCGCCGCTCCTGACGAACTGGTCGCAGGCCCACCACGATCTTGCGCGCCACCAACAGATAGAAGCCGCCGCCCGACAGTTGCCAGTCACCTGCCTTGCGCTCCCAACCGGCCAGGCGGGTCTGCCATGCCGGTGACGCAAGCGGCGGACGATAGCACCCGAAGCGGCGTTTCTCCAGCGCGAAGCCCAGCAGGTTCAGCCAGTCCGCGACCCGCGACGGCGAAATGCAGCGCGCCTTGCGCAGCGCATCCTGGGCAAACACATGCCGCAGCCCCCAAGTGCTCCAGGGATTGATGCCGACGATCAGCAAATGCCCCCCGGGCCGCACGCTGCTTGCCGCCTCGCGAAGCAGACCGTGGGGCGACAGACAGAAATCCAGACCATGCTGCAGCACCACCACGTCGGCAGCATGTTCACTCAACGGCCAGGCCTGTTCCTCACAGACGATCTCGACCCCCGGCAACGGCGCGCCAAGGCGCACATTACGCTGCACCTGCGGGGCTGACGGCGGGGTCTGGGCCGAGGGGCCGTAATGCACCAGATAACCACCAAAGAACCGCCCGAGTTCGTCTTCGAGCATGCGCCGCTCTTCGTCCAGCAGAAATTGCCCGATGGGACCGGCCAGCCACTCGCGGGCGGCGCTGATCAACGCCAGCCAGTCAGGATCGGCTTGTGCGAACGCTTTATCAGTCATTGCATTCTCCAACGCGCCAGGAAGTTCTAAGATGCGCCAATGTTTTCCGCTTGGCGAATCCGACGATGATACAGATCACTGCCCTGCCCGCCTTCACCGACAACTACATCTGGTTGTTACAAGACCACGACAGCAAACGCTGCGCGGTCGTCGATCCGGGTGATGCCGCCCCCGTGCAGGCCTGGCTCGGTGCCAATCCGGGCTGGGTACTGAGTGATATTTTGATCACTCATCACCATCATGACCACGTCGGCGGCGTCGAGTTGCTGAAAAAAGCGACGGACGCGAAAGTCTATGGTCCGGCCAGCGAAACGATCCCGGCGCGGGACGTTGCGCTCAAGGACAACGACAAGGTCAGTGTGCTCGGCCTGGACTTCGATATCTTCACGGTCCCTGGCCACACCCTGGGGCATATCGCCTATTACCATCACGGCTTGCTGTTCTGCGGCGACACCTTGTTTGCCGCCGGCTGCGGGCGGTTGTTCGAAGGCACGCCACAGCAAATGTACAGCTCGCTGACACGCCTCGCCGCGTTGCCGGAAGACACACTGGTCTACTGCACCCACGAATACACCCTCGGCAATCTGAAGTTTGCGGCGGCCGTCGAACCGAACAATCCGCACACCGCCGAGCGCCTGGCCAAAGTTACCCGCCAACGGGAATCCGGGATCATGACGCTGCCGTCGACACTGGCACTGGAAAAGCTCACAAACCCGTTTTTGCGCTCCGGTGAAACATCCGTTAAAGAAAAAGCGGACGAACGGACCGGCACCGATAACTCGGCGCCCGATATGGTTTTTGCTGCTATTCGAGCGTGGAAAGACACGTTCTAAAGGGATCTCGCAAGGTTGCAACAATTCTGAAAGGTTGACCGCGCAGGGTGCCCTTTCTAGAATCGCCCGACATTTTTGCCCGGAACTTACTTCCAGCCAATGTCGTCACCTATTCGCAAAGCCATCAGTTCAGACGCATTGACCCGCTTGGCTCAAGCCATTGCGGTGGCTGTGTCCGCCACCCTGGCGGGCTGTTCCAGCCATGCGCCGCAGACCGATGCGGCGCACGCGCAGAACATCGCCGCGCGCGCCAAGCAGAAGCCGATCTGGCTCAGCGAAAAACCCAGCCCGCAAATTCCGCAGGACGTCTGGGAGCGTATGCGCCAGGGCTTCCAGTTGCAGGACGGGCTGGGCGTCAACCCGCGCATCGAGCAACAGCGCCTGTGGTTCGCCAGCAATCCATCTTTCCTCGAAAACGCCGGCGAACGTGGCAGCTTATACATTCATTACATCGTCGAACGCCTTGAAGAGCGCAACATGCCACTGGAACTGGCACTGCTGCCAGTGATTGAAAGTGCCTACAACCCGATGGCCTATTCCCGGGCCGACGCGGTGGGTCTTTGGCAATTCATCCCCTCCACCGGGCGTTACTTCAACCTGCGTCAAACCCGTTTCTATGATGGCCGTCGCGACATCACCGCCTCGACCACCGCCGCGATGGATTACCTGAGCCGCCTGCACGACATGTTCAATGGCGACTGGTTGCTGGCCCTGGCGGCCTACAACGCCGGCGAAGGCACCGTCAGCCGGGCCATCGAGCGCAACGAGCGTCTCGGCCTGCCGACCGACTACTGGAACCTGCCGCTGCCCGCCGAAACCCAGGCCTATGTGCCAAAGCTGCTGGCACTCTCGCAAGTGGTGATGGCGCCGGAAGCCTACGGCGTGAACCTCAACCCGATCGCCAACGAACCCTACTTCCAGGTCGTCGAAATCAACCAGCGCATGGACCTGTCCAAAGTTGCTGAAGTCGCCAACATCGATGAAGACGAACTGTTCCAGCTCAACCCGGCCTTCAAGCAGCGCACCACCATCGACGGCCCGCAGCACCTGCTGGTGCCGACGTCCAAGGCGCAACTGCTGACCAGCAGCCTGCAGACCATGCGTCCTGAAGAGTTGATCAGCAAAAAATCGCTCAAGCCGGTCTTCGAAGGTGCCGACGACACTCAGGTCGCCAGCGTCAGGCGCTCCTACCGGGTCAAGCGGGGTGACAACCTCGGCGCCATTGCCAAGGCCAACGACGTTGACGTGAAGGACCTGCAACGCTGGAACAAACTGACTGGCAAGAACCTCAAGCCCGGCCAGACCCTGGTCATGCAGGACAACAGCAAACGCAGCTCCGGGCGCGTCAACACCGTGATTGCAGCCAATACCAAAAAACAGCAGACCACGTACAAGGTCCAGCAAGGCGACTCGCTGTACATCGTGGCCAAGCGCTTCAACGTGGAGATGCAGCACCTCAAGCGCTGGAACCCGCGTGTCGGCCAGGCGCTGAAGCCTGGCCAGATGTTGACGGTGGCCAATCCGCACTAAAACTGTAGGAGCAGCCGGTCGACGCTCGATTGCTCGCGAAAGTCGCCAACGATAACGCAGGCATTCTGGATAAATGCCGCGCCCTCAGGTTCTTCGCGAGCAAGCTCGCTCCTACAGGATTGCGACCGCCCAAATCTCCCGTCTTTTTCCTGTCCATACAAGCTGTTACTGTACGGTCCACAAAGCCCAAGCCGCCTGGATCGGATCTCCTATTTGAAGCGTCCCCTGCCCCTGCTCCTGATCAGCCTGGCGTTGAGCTCCACCGCAAGCGCGACGATCAGCGAAAGCCATGGTTATGCGCAATTCGGCACGCTCAAGTACCCGGCCCGATTTACCCACTTCGACTGGGTCAACCCGCAAGCGCCCAAGGGCGGTACGTTGCGGGTCATGGCGTTTGGCACCTTCGATACGCTCAACCCCTACACCTTCAAGGGCACCAGCCCGGTCACCACAGCGAATTTCCTGCAATACGGCATCAACGAGCTCAACGAACCGCTGATGGTCGGCACCGGGCAGTACGCGCCGTCAGGTGACGAGCCCGCGTCCAGCTATGGCCTGATTGCCCAGTCCGTGGAGTACAGCGAGGACCGCAGCTGGGTGGTGTTCAACCTGCGCCCCGAAGCACGCTTCCATGACGGTACGCCGATCACTGCCTACGACGTCGCGTTCTCATATCGTGTGCTGCTCAAGGAAGGCCATCCGCTGTACCGCACCAGCCTTCAGGAAGTGCTGCGGGTCGACATCCTCAACCCGCAGCGAATCCGTTTCGTGTTCAAGCGCGCCGGCAATCCGCTGCTGATCCTGCGCCTGGGTGAAATGCCGGTGCTGGCGCAGCACTACTGGGAGGGTCGCGACTTCAAGGCCACTACGTTCGAGCCGCCGTTGGGCAGCGGGCCATATCGCATCACCTCGGTCACGCCAGGACGGCAGATCGTCTTCGAACGGGTCAAGGATTACTGGGGCAAGGACCTGCCGGTCAATCGCGGCAAGTACAACTTCGACCGCATGGAAGTCGAGTTCTACCGCGACAGCGACGTGGCGTTCGAGGCATTCAAGGCCGGTGAATTCGACATCTACATCGAGCATCAGGCGAAGAACTGGGACACCGGCTACAACTTCCCGGCCATACGCCGCGGTGACGTGATCAAGGCGCAGATCCCCCACCAGATCCCGACCCAGACCCAGGGCCTGTTCATGAACAGCCGTCGCCCGGCATTCTCGGACGCCAGGGTCCGTGAAGCGCTGGGGCTGATGTTCAACTTTGAATGGACCAACCGCACGCTGTTCAGCGGCGCCTACCATCGTGCCATGAGCTACTACCCCAACAGCGAATTCTCGGCCAGCGGTTTGCCGGTCGGGCACGAATGGCTGTTGCTCAAGCCTTATCGTGAACAGCTGCCGGCCAGGCTCTTTACCGAGCCGTTCAGTCTGCCGCAGACCGACGGGCACGGCATCCCCCGAGAGACCTTGCGCAAAGCCCTTGACCTGCTCGCCGAAGCCGGCTGGAAGCTCAATGGCCAGCGTATGCAAAACGCCACCGGGCAACCCTTGCGGCTGGAGTTGCTGCTGGTCAACCCGAATCTGGAACGCATCCTCCAGCCTTACGTCGAGAACCTCGCCAGCATCGGCATCGACGCTCAGCTGCGCACCGTCGATCGCGCGCAATACAAGCAGCGCCTCGATCAATTCGATTTCGACATGATTCTGATGACCCTCAACCAGACACTCAGCCCGGGCCTGGAACAGTGGCAGTATTTTCACTCCAGCCAGGCCGGGGTCAAGGGCAGCAAAAACTACGCCGGCATTGCCGACCCGGTGGTCGACCATCTGCTCGAGCAGTTGCTGGCCGCCCGGACCCGCGATGAACAGGTCGCCGCCGGCAAGGCCCTCGACCGCGTGCTGTTGTGGCAGCACTACATCGTTCCCAACTGGTACCTCAATTATCACCGCCTGGCGTACCGCAACCGGCTCGCCTTCGTCACCACGCCGCCCTATACCCTGGGCCTGAACGCGTGGTGGCTGAAATCTTCGGAGAAAGATCAATGAAACCCATCCGCACCCTGCTCTTGCAGGCCAGCGGCCTGTTGTTCGCCGGGCTGGCCTGCGCCGCCCCGCAACACGCCTTGACCCTGTACAACGAGCCGCCGAAATACCCGGCCGACTTCAAACACTTCGATTACGTCAATCCCGACGCGCCCAAGGGCGGGATTTTCCGTCAGGCCGGTTTCGGCGGTTTCGACAGTCTCAACCCGTTCATCAGCAAAGGCGTGCCGGCGGAAGATATCGGCATGATCTACGACACCCTGGCCAAGCAAGGGCTGGACGAGCCGTTCACCGAGTACGGTTTGATCGCCCGCCTGATCGAGAAAGCCCCGGACAACGCTTGGGTGCGCTTTTACCTGCGCCCCGAAGCACGCTTCCATGACGGCCATCCGGTACGCGCCGAGGACGTGGTATTCAGCTTCCAGATGCTGACCAAGGACGGCGCGCCGATGTACCGCGGCTACTACAACGACGTGGCCGAAGTGGTCGCCGAAGACCCGCTCACCGTGTTGTTCAAGTTCAAGCACACCAACAACCGCGAGCTGCCGCTGATCCTTGGCCAGTTGCCGGTGCTACCCAAGCATTGGTGGGCCGACCGCGACTTCAACAAGGGCAACCTGGAAATCCCGCTGGGCAGCGGCCCGTACAAGGTCAGCGAAGTGAAGGCCGGACGCTTGGTGCGTTACGAGCGCGTCAAGGATTACTGGGGCAAGGACCTGCCGGTCAATCGCGGTTTCTACAACTTCGACGTTATGACCACCGACTATTACCGCGACAACACCGTGGCCCTGGAAGCGCTCAAGGCCGGGCAGTTCGACTATTGGCTGGAAATGAGCGCGAAAAACTGGGCCAACGCCTACAACACTCCGGCGATCACCGAAGGTCGACTGGTCAAGGAACAGATTCCCAACGGCAATCCGACCGGCATGCAAGGTTTCGTCTTCAACCTGCGCCGCCCGGTGTTCCAGGACGTGCGCGTGCGCCAGGCCTTGTCGCTGTTGCTGGACTTCGAATGGACCAACAAGCAACTGTTCAACGGTGCCTATGTGCGTACCCGCAGTTACTTCGAGAACTCGGAAATGGCCGCCACCGGCCTGCCTGATGCCGAACAGGTGGCGATCCTCGAGCCTTTGCGCAGCAAGCTGGCGCCGCAAGTGTTCAGCGAAGCGTTCCAGAACCCGACCACCGACGGTAGCGGCATGATCCGCGCCCAGCAACGGCAAGCCTATCAACTGCTGCAAGAGGCCGGCTGGCGCATCGTCGATGACAAAATGGTCGATGCCACCGGCAAACCGGTGGTCATCGAATTCCTGTTGGCCCAGACCGAGTTCGAACGGGTGCTGCTGCCGTTCAAGCGCAACCTGAGTGACCTGGGCATCGATCTGGTGATCCGCCGGGTCGATGTCTCGCAATACATCAACCGCGTGCGTTCCCGGGACTTCGACATGATCGTCGGCAGCTTCCCGCAATCCAACTCGCCGGGGAACGAACAACGGGAATTCTGGATGTCGGCCGCTGCCGACAAACCCGGCAGCCGCAATTCCATGGGCCTGAAAGATCCGGTGGTCGATCAACTGGTCGAGCAATTGATCAACGCCGATTCGCGCAGCAGCCTGGTGGCCCACGCCCGCGCGCTGGACCGCGTTCTGCAATGGGGCTATTACGTAATACCCAACTGGCACATCAAGACCTGGCGCGTGGCGTACTGGAACCACATCGGCCATCCAAAGGTCTCGCCTAAATACGACATTGGCACGGCCACCTGGTGGATCAAGCCCGACATCAAGCCGGCGATAGAAGTCGAAACCACACTGCAGGCCGATCCTGCAGGCACGGAGTAATCAGATGCTGGCGTATATTTTTCGGCGACTGCTGCTGATCATTCCGACCCTGTTCGGCATCTTGCTGATCAACTTCGTGATCATCCAGGCCGCTCCGGGCGGGCCGGTGGAACAGATGATCGCCAAGCTCGAAGGCTTCGAAGGTGCCACCAGCCGCATCGCCGGCGGCGGTGCCGAAGTTTCGGTGGCCGGCTCGGCCTATCGCGGTGCCCAGGGCCTGGACCCGGCGCTGATCAAGGAAATCGAGCACATGTACGGCTTCGACAAATCGGCGCCGGAACGCTTGTGGATCATGGTCAAGAACTATGCGTCCCTGGATTTCGGCGATAGTTTCTTCCGCGACGCCAAGGTCATCGACCTGATCAAGGAAAAGATGCCGGTCTCGATCTCCCTCGGACTATGGAGCACGCTGATCATGTACCTGGTGTCGATCCCGCTGGGGATCGCCAAGGCCAAGCGGCACGGCAGCCACTTCGACGTCTGGACCAGTTCGGCGATCATCGTCGGCTACGCGATCCCGGCATTCCTGTTCGCCATCCTGTTGATCGTGGTGTTCGCCGGCGGCAGTTACCTGGACTGGTTCCCGTTACGCGGGCTGACCTCGAACAACTTCGATGAACTGAGCATGGGCGGCAAGATCCTCGACTACTTCTGGCACCTGGCGCTGCCGGTGACCGCACTGGTGATCGGCAACTTCGCGACCATGACCCTGCTGACCAAGAACAGCTTCCTCGACGAAATCAACAAGCAGTACGTGATCACCGCCAGAGCCAAGGGCCTGACCAACCACCGCGTGCTTTACGGCCACGTGTTCCGCAACGCCATGCTGTTGGTGATCGCCGGCTTCCCCTCGGCCCTGATCGGCATCTTCTTCACCGGCTCGTTGCTGGTGGAGGTGATCTTCTCCCTCGACGGCCTCGGCCTGATGAGTTTCGAAGCGGCGATCAACCGTGATTACCCGGTGGTGTTCGGCACGCTGTTCATCTTCACTTTGCTGGGGCTGGTGGTGAAACTGATCGGCGACCTCACCTACACCTTTGTCGATCCGCGCATCGATTTCGAAAGCCGGGAGCATTGAGATGAACCTGTCCCCTCTCAATCGCCGACGCTTCGAACTGTTCAAGGCCAACAAGCGTGGCTGGTGGTCGCTGTGGCTGTTCCTGATCCTGTTTGGCGCAAGCCTGGGTGCGGAGCTGATCGCCAACGACAAGCCGCTGGCGGTGCATTACGACAACAACTGGTACTTCCCGGCGCTCAAGCGTTACCCGGAAACCACCTTCGGCGGCGAATTTCCACTGGAAGCCAACTACAAGAGTCCGTACATCCGCGAACTGCTCAAGGCCAAGGACGCCTGGGTGCTGTGGGCGCCTATTCCCTACAGCTACCAGAGCATCAACTACGACCTGAAAGTCCCGGCCCCGGCACCGCCCTCGACGGACAACCTGCTGGGCACCGACGATCAGGGCCGCGATGTGCTGGCCCGGGTGATCTACGGCTTCCGCATTTCGGTGCTGTTCGCCCTGACCCTGACCGTGCTCAGTTCGATCATCGGCGTGTTCGCCGGGGCCTTGCAGGGTTTCTACGGTGGCTGGGTGGATCTGGCCGGGCAACGCTTCCTGGAGATCTGGTCCGGGCTGCCGGTGTTGTACCTGCTGATCATCCTCGCCAGTTTCGTGCAACCCAATTTCTGGTGGTTGCTGGGGATCATGCTGCTGTTCTCGTGGATGAGCCTGGTGGACGTGGTACGCGCCGAATTCCTGCGCGGGCGTAACCTGGAATACGTACGCGCCGCCCGCGCCCTGGGCATGCAGAACGGTGCGATCATGTTCCGCCACATTTTGCCCAACGCGATGGTCTCGACCATGACCTTCATGCCGTTCATCCTCACTGGCGCCATCGGCACATTGACCGCCCTGGACTTCCTCGGTTTCGGCCTGCCGGCGGGCAGCCCGTCCCTGGGTGAACTGGTGGCCCAGGGCAAGTCCAACCTGCAGGCGCCCTGGCTGGGCATCAGCGCGTTTGCGGTGCTGGCCTTGATGTTGAGTTTGCTGGTGTTCATCGGCGAGTCAGCTCGCGATGCCTTCGACCCGAGGAAGTGAAATGAATCAGCACAATCTGATCGAAGTGCGCAACCTGGCCGTCGATTTTGTCGTCGGCAATCGCTGCCAGCGGGCGGTCGAAGGCGTCAGCTTCGACATCAAGCGCGGTGAAACCCTGGCGTTGGTCGGCGAGAGCGGCTCCGGTAAATCGGTCACCGCACATTCGATCCTGCGCCTGCTGCCCTACCCGCTCGCCCGGCACCCGTCCGGCACCATCGAATATTCCGGACAGAACCTGCTGGACCTGAAAGAAAAAACCATCCGCCACATTCGCGGCAACCGCATTGCGATGATCTTCCAGGAGCCGATGACCTCGCTCAATCCCCTGCACTCGATCGAAAAGCAGATCAACGAGGTGCTGGGCATCCACAAGGGCCTGACCGGCAAGGTCGCGACCAAGCGCACCCTGGAGCTGCTGGAGATGGTCGGCATTCCCGAGCCGCACATGCGCCTCAAGGCCCTGCCCCACGAGCTGTCCGGCGGCCAGCGTCAGCGGGTGATGATCGCCATGGCCCTGGCCAACGAGCCGGAACTGCTGATCGCCGATGAGCCGACCACCGCGCTGGACGTGACCGTTCAGCTGAAAATCCTCGAATTGCTCAAGGAACTGCAGGCCCGATTAGGCATGGCGCTGCTGCTGATCAGCCACGATTTGAACCTTGTGCGAAGAATTGCGCATCGCGTATGTGTCATGCAGCAAGGTTGCATCGTCGAACAGGCATCGTGCGAAGAGCTGTTCCGCGCGCCGCAGCATCCGTACACTCGGGAGCTGCTGGCAGCGGAGCCCGGCGGCAAGCCTGCAAGCAACGTGATCGGCCCGCCCTTGCTGGCGGTCGAGGACCTGAAAGTCTGGTTTCCGATCAAGAAAGGCCTGCTCAAACGCACGGTGGATTACGTCAAGGCGGTCGACGGCATCAATTTCAATCTGCTCCAGGGCCAGACCCTGGGGATCGTGGGCGAAAGCGGTTCCGGCAAATCGACCCTGGGCCTGGCGATTTTGCGCTTGATCGCCAGTAAAGGCGCGATTCGTTTTGAAGGCCAGCAGCTGGACTGCCTGACGCAGCAACAGGTCCGGCCGCTACGGCGGGAGATGCAAGTGGTGTTTCAGGATCCGTTCGGCAGCCTGAGCCCACGGATGTGCGTGAATGACATCGTTGGCGAAGGCCTGCGAATCCACAAGATGGGCACCGGGGCGGAACAGGAACAAGCGATCATTGCAGCACTCAAGGAGGTAGGCCTGGATCCGGAAACCCGGCACCGCTACCCCCACGAATTTTCCGGCGGGCAACGGCAGAGAATCGCCATTGCCCGGGCATTGGTGTTAAAACCGGCGTTGATTTTGCTGGACGAGCCGACTTCGGCCCTCGACCGCACGGTACAACGCCAGGTAGTGGAGCTTTTGCGTTCGCTGCAAACCAAGTACAACCTGACGTATCTGTTTATCAGCCATGACCTGGCTGTGGTGAAAGCGCTGAGCCACCAGTTGATGGTGGTCAAGCATGGCCAAGTGGTCGAACAGGGAGACGCGCAAAGCATTTTTGCCGCCCCCCGACATCCGTATACACAGCAGTTGCTGGAAGCCGCTTTTCTGGCTCCGGCCACTGCGCAATAACCTGAAAAGAGGAGCAACACATGGGTTTTCTCGCCGGTAAGCGCGTACTGATCGTCGGTGTCGCCAGCAAGCTGTCCATCGCATCCGGCATCGCTGCCGCCATGCATCGCGAGGGCGCTGAGCTTGCCTTCACTTATCAGAACGACAAACTCAAGGGTCGTGTCGAAGAGTTCGCACAAGGCTGGGGGTCGAGCCCTGAGCTGTGCTTCCCGTGCGACGTGGCCAGCGATGAAGAAATCGCCAAGGTCTTCGAAGCACTGAGCAAGAAGTGGGACGGCCTGGACTGCATCGTGCACTCCGTAGGCTTCGCACCGGGCGACCAACTGGACGGCGACTTCACCGAAGCCACCACCCGTGAAGGTTTCCGCATCGCTCACGACATCAGCGCCTACAGCTTCGTGGCCCTGGCCAAGGCTGGCCGCGAAATGATGAAAGGCCGCAACGGCAGCCTGCTGACCCTGTCGTACCTGGGCGCCGAGCGCACCATGCCGAACTACAACGTCATGGGCATGGCCAAGGCTTCCCTGGAAGCCGGCGTACGTTACCTGGCCGGCTCCCTGGGCCCGGAAGGCACGCGCGTCAACTGTGTATCGGCTGGCCCGATCCGCACCCTCGCCGCTTCCGGCATCAAGAACTTCCGCAAGATGCTGGCCGCCAACGAAGCGCAAACCCCGCTGCGCCGCAACGTCACCATCGACGAAGTCGGCAACGCCGGCGCCTTCCTGTGCTCGGACCTGGCGTCCGGCATCAGCGGTGAAATCATGTACGTGGACGGTGGCTTCAACACCACGGCCATGGGCAGCCTCGAAGAGTAATCTTCGGTCAGCCAAAAAACCCGCCTCTTTTGGCGGGTTTTTTATGCCTGCGATTTCCCCGGGCGATGCAGCCCCCCTGTAGGAGCGAGCTTGCTCCGGGCGGCGTTCCGACGAAAAACCCGGGCACGCCGCGTTCATCCAGACTGCGCGCGTTATCGTTGACGACCTTCGCGAGCAAGCTCGCTCCTACAGGGTTAGTGTTGTGTCAGACATTGCGCAAACAACTGCTGAATCGGCTGCATTCGCTGGCTGTACCGCTGCAACAACACAATCTCCCGATAGAACGTCAACTCGCCCAAGGGGATGACTCGCACCCTGGCCCCGTGCTCAAGCCACAACCCGGCTTCGGGCAATAGCGAAACCCCCAACCCACATTCGACCATTTTCACGATGGCCTCCAGTTCATCCAGCTCCAGCGCCACCTGCACCTCAATCTTCTGTTCGCGCAGAAATCGCGTCACCAGCCGCCCGCCAAACGAATTGCGGTCGTAGCGCACATGCGGGTGCCGGGCGAGCAGTTGCAACGGATCATCACCGTCCAGATCCGCCGGTACGATGAGCACGAATGGCTCCCGGCGAATCACCTGCGCGGACAATTCCTTGGGCAACTCGAACGGCGGTTTGATCAGGATCGCCAGGTCCACTTCTCCGGTGTCCACCTGACTCAGCAGGTTCAGTGACACCCCGGGCACCAGCTTGGGCTCCAGCAAGGGCGCCTGTTGGCGCAAGCGCACCAGCGCCTGGGGCAGCAGCCCGGTCTGGGCGGTCGCCACCGCGCCGATTTTCAGTTCGCCACGGTACTCACTGACATCGTCACTGACGGCCATACGACTGAAGGTCTCGAGCATTTCCCTGGCCATCGGCAACGCACGCTGCCCCGCCGCGTTGAGCAGCGCCTGACGCCCGGTGCGGTCGAACAGACGGATGCCAAGGGCCTGTTCCAGGTTGCGAATCTGCGCGCTGACCGCCGATTGCGTCAAGCCGATGTGCATGCCCGCAGCGGCAAACGTGCCGTAACGCGCCACCGCGATAAAGGTTTTCAGTTCTCGCAGCATGGCGGCCTCGATTGATCGAAATAATTTGAGCTCGACGCAAAAATTATCGTCTTTCAATCAAAAAGCACAGAGCTAAACTCGACACGTCCACACCCACCAACGAGGTTCGCCTGATGCAACTGTCCCCTTTTCACTTGGCCATCCCGGTCCACGACTTGCCGGCCGCCCGACATTTCTATGGTTCAGTGTTTGGCCTGGAAGAAGGTCGCTCCAGCGACCATTGGGTGGATTTCAATTTCTTCGGCCATCAACTGGTGATTCACCTTGCACCGAAAACCCCTGCGCAAGTAGCCGCGCACACCAATGCCGTGGATGGTCACGATGTGCCAGTGCCGCATTTTGGCGTGGTGCTCGGGATGGCGGAATGGGAGGCGCTGGCCGAGCGGCTGAAGTCACTGCAGACACGCTTCGTGATCGAACCGGGAATCCGTTTTCAGGGGTTGGTGGGCGAACAGGCGACGATGTTTCTGTTTGATCCATGCGGGAATGCACTGGAGTTCAAGGCGTTCAAGGACATTGGGCAGTTGTTTGCCAAGTGAGGATATGCGGTGCCTGTCAGGCCGCCTTCGCGGGCAAGCCCGCCCCTACAATGGCCGGCGTTGTTCGCAAATTGCCGGTTCACTATAAAACCCTGTAGGAGCGAGCCTGCTCGCGATGAGGCCCGCCAACACAACTGCCTAACGGCTCATCACCCGCTCGGCCTCACCCAGCAGCTCCTCGACCGAGTCATGAACAACGGGATCATATTCAACCTGGGTAACACTGAACCGAATGTCATAACTGCGATGGGCCGCGGCATTGCGCTCATCGAGAATCTCATTGAGCCGGGCCTTGATCGCCTCAATCTCCACGACGCTGGAACCGGTCAGCAACGCCACGAACCGGTCGCCTTCGAGTCGGCCGACCACATCGCTTTCACGAAAACCAATACGCAGGACATCGGCGAATGTCTTGAGCGCATCGTCTCCTTTGGTCCGGCCATACAGATAGCAGATGTGTTTGAATTCATCGAGGGTGAAGTACAGCAGCGTCGCCGGCGTCTCCAGCTCCCGGCAGGCGTCCAGCCCAAGTTGGGCCAGTGCGGTGAAGCCATGGCGATTGGAGAGCAGCGTCAGCTCGTCCATGCTCGCCATCTGCACCCCCGCCAGCTCTTGCTCGGCCTGACGCGCCAGATCCCGCAGCCGTTCACGTTCCTGCTGTGGCGTGAGCAACGGGTTTGCGGATCGACCCGATTTGCCCGCTTTACCTGAAATCAACATCGTTCACTCCTTGGCGGGTATGCACATTAGAGTCGCCCATACCCGCATTGACTCCCTGTTAGTGTGCCACTGGTCAGCTACCCGCCACAGGGCACGGCCCTCCTGCATCGGCCCAGCGCTTGAACCGGGTGACGAAGATATCGTGTGGTACCGGCACCGGCGCGCGATTGCCGCCCGGATTCCAGCCCCACAGCACCAGTTTGTCGTCGCTGACGTGTTTGATCAGCGCGGCGAAATCCCGATCGCCATTGCTGGAGCGATCCTTGATCATCGCGCACAGCCGGTCGGCCGGCAGGCCAATCCAGGCCATCCGCTGTGCTGCCGGCGGCAGGCTCCAGTGTGGCGCCCCGGGCGGCGCGTGCGGACCGTAACTGGCCGGCGGATTGCTTTGGGCATGGCACGTTGCACAGGGCAACCCGGCCGAGCCCTTGCCGTCCATGCCGCGCACGACATTCATCGCGTGGGGCACGCCGGCATCGAATTGCAGCGGCGAATCACCGGGAATGTGGCAGTTCTGACAACGCGGGCTCTGGAAGACTTTCTGCACGGTGTCGAACGCCTGCAAGGCCTCGCGGTCTTCGGCGAACACGTGCGATGCGTAGGCGATGAGACAGATCAGGATCACCGTCCCAAGCAACCAATGATGTCGTTTCATCTCACACCCCCGACAGCTGCAACGGCAGCTCCCGCAGGCGCTGCCCGGTCAGGGTAAACACCGCGTTGGCCACCGCCGGTGCCGTGGGAGGCACACCGGCTTCGCCGATACCGCCGGGTTTGTCGCTGCTGGGCACGATATGCACTTCAACCACCGGCATTTCGTTGAGCCGCAGCACCTGATAGTCGTGATAGTTGGACTGCACCACCTGCCCGTCCTTGAGCGTCAGTTTGCTGTGCAAGGCGAAGCTCAGGCCAAAGGTGATACACGACTCCATCTGCGCAGCGATGCTCTGCGGGTTGACCGCAATGCCGCAGTCCACCGCACACACCACCCGGTGCACGCGAATGGCGAGGTTGTCCTGGGACACCTCGGCCACCTGGGCCACGTAACTGCCGAACGATTCATGCACCGCCACGCCCAGCGCATGGCCGTCCGGCAGCGGCGCCGTCCAGTTGGCCTTCTCCACCGCGAGGTTCAGCACACCGAGGTGACGCGGATGGTCCCTGAGCAAGGTGCGTCGATATTCCACCGGATCCTTGCCGGCCGCCGTGGCCAGCTCATCGATCAGCGATTCCATGACAAACGCGGTATGGGTGTGCCCCACCGAACGCAGCCACAACACGCTGATCCCGGTTTTCGGTGAGTGCAGTTCGATCTGGTGATTGGCCAGTCCTTCAAAGTAAGGGCTGTCGGCCACGCCTTCGACGGAGGTCTTGTCGATCCCGTCCTTGACCATGCTCGCTTCAAGGGAAGTCCCGGCCATGATCGACTGCCCGACCAGCACATGTTTCCAGGCCAGCGGCAGGCCGTCGGCACCCAACCCGATGCGCGCATGGTGTAGGAACGCCGAGCGGTAATAGCCACCGCGAATGTCATCCTCCCGCGCCCATACGGTTTTCACCGGTGCACCGGCGGCCTTGGCGACGTACACCGCTTCGCTGACGAAGTCCGAGGTCGGATTGGCCCGACGCCCGAAGCCGCCACCGAGAAACTCGGTATGGATTTCGACCTGCTCGGGTTTGAGCCCGGTGATTTTCCCGGCGACCATTTGGTCCAGGGTCTGGAACTGGGTGCCGGTCCAGATTTCGCACTTGTCCTTGGTGACGCTCACCGTGCAGTTCAGTGGCTCCATCGGCGCGTGGGCCAGATAAGGCACGCTGTATTCAGCATCAATCGTCTTGGCCGCTTTCGCCAGCGCAGCCTGGGTATCGCCGGCCTGACCGGCGTTCAGGCCGGGGGTGGCAGCAAGTTTGCGAAAGCTTTCCAGCAGCGCCTGGCTATTGAGCCCGGCATTCGGCCCCGGGCTCCACTCGATTTTCAGCGCATCGCGCCCCAGCTTCGCCGCCCAAAAATGATCGGCGATCACCGCGATGCCCGTCGGTACTTGCACCACTTTGTGCACCCCCGGAATCGCCAGCGCCTCGGCGCCTTCAAAGGATTTCACGCTGCCGCCGAAGGTGGGTGAACGGGCGACCATCGCAGTCATCAGCCCGTCGAACTGCACGTCCATGCCGAATTTCGCCCGGCCAGTGATTTTCTCCGGCGTGTCCAGACGCTTGGTGGGTTTACCGATCAGCCGCCAGTCTTTAGCGTCCTTGAGTTTGATCGAGGCCGGGTCCGGCCGTGGCAATTGCCCGGCGTCATCGGCCAACTCGCCATAAGTTGCACGATGCTCACCGGCAATGACTACGCCCGATTCGGTATGAATCTCGGATGGAGCGACGTTGAAACGCTTGGCCGCCGCGTCGATCAGCATCAAACGTGCCGCCGCGCCGGCCTGGCGATAGCGGTCGAACTCCATCCAGGTCGAGGTCGAACCACCGGTGATCTGCATCCCGCCAAACCCGGGCATGCCGTATTCGGCGGCCGATGCCGGGGAATGCTCGACGCGGATTTTCGACCAGTCGGCGTCGAGTTCTTCGGCGACCAGCATGGTCAGGCCGGTCCAGATGCCCTGGCCCATTTCCGAATGGCCGAGCAACACGGTGACGCTGTTGTCATTGCCAATGCGCAGGAAGGCATTGGGCGCAAACACATTGCCCTGGTTCTCTGCGCCCATGGCGAACCGATGAGCGCCAGGAATGACAAAGGCGACCACCAGTCCACTACCCAGCAACGCACTGCCCTTGAGAAAACCACGGCGCGATAACGCGTTGATGCTGTTCATGGCCACCTCAACCCAGCGCGGCGGCGCGCTTGACCGCCGCGCGAATCCGCGGGTAAGTGCCGCAGCGGCAGATGTTGCCGGACAGTGCCTGATCGATGTCGCTGTCGGTCGGTTGCGCAATTTTCGCCAGCAACGCCGCCGCCGACATGATCTGCCCGGACTGGCAGTAACCACACTGGACCACGTCAAGTTCCGCCCAGGCCTTTTGCACCGGGTGCGAACCGTCCGCGGACAGGCCTTCGATGGTGAGAATTTTCTGTCCATGGGCCACGGCGGTGGCCGGTGTGATGCAGGAGCGTAGCGGAGCGCCATCGACGTGCACGGTGCAGGCTCCGCATTGGGCTATGCCACAGCCGAATTTGGTGCCGGTGAGGTGGGCGACATCGCGCAAGACCCAGAGCAGCGGCATGTCGGCGGGGACATCCAGCTCCTGATCCTGGCCATTGATGTTCAGGGTCAGCATGGCGCAATTCCTCAGACTCAGGGTGATCTGAAGGGGCGTCGCCGCGGCCTTGTACTGCCTGTGCGCGCCTCGGGTTCTCCCTTCAGCTAAGCGCAGATTTGCAGGCAGACCGTTGTGCATCGACCACCGGTCATCAAAAGGCCGCCTCGATGGGCGGCCAGGAAACATTCGCTAGAGCCTTGGCCCCATTAAAATGCCGGTGTAGCGCCAGACAAAAACTGCAAAGGCGCTACACCACAACAGTGCCGACAGCGCCAATCCGAAACCGGAAAAAGGCACTAGCCATACCCGACACGCACTCGCCAGCAACAACAGGACAAACCCCGCAACGATCGCCCTGGACGGCTGCAACATTCGCCCGGTATGCCCCAGGCTAACCCGCGCGATCATCGCCAGAATCAACCCGCCGATACCGCCGACGGCCAGCGAATGGGTGGCCAGGCTTTGCTGCGGCATCCAGCCCAGGTGCCACAGCGCCATCGCCAGCGTCGCCACCGCGAGCCAGGCGTAAGCCAGGTACAGCGACCACAGCAGCGGCACGCGCCACAGGCCACGATCATGCCAGCGCCACAATCGCAGCAGATGCAAACCGCTGATCAACGCAAACAACAGCGCCAGCCACACACGGGCGACGTCGTTCAATCCGGCGGCAAAGGACACCGCCGCCAACATGGCGCTGACCAACAACACCTTGCCCGGCAACGAATGGGCCGCAGGCGTTGCGGGCCGGTTCAGGCCGCGCTGAATGAAGAACGGGATCACCCGCCCGCCGATCACGCTCATCAGCGCGCCCACCAGCCACAAGGCAGCCAGCACGCCATGGCGTTGCAGATTGGCGTCATCGACGGCGAACCCCAACAACGTGAGCGCCTGGCACCCGGCCAGCAGCGTCACCATCAACAGAATCGGATAATTCTCGCGCTTGCCCGCAGCCAGCAGATCGCGCCCCAACACCCACCCCAACAGCGGCAGAAACGGGACTTGCAAGGCCAGCAGCAAGGGCGCCGGCACGGGCAACCACCAGGCCAGCCGCGCCAGCAGCCACACCAGCACCAGGCCGATCAGCGGCCAGCCCTTGAGCCCCGGCCGGCCGGTCCAGTTGGGCACCGCGGTCAGGAGGAACCCGGCAATGATGGCCGAGGCAAATCCGAAAGGCATTTCATGTCGATGCCAGGCGAGCATACCGCCCAGCGGTTGCGCACCGGGCAAGTGGCCGTACAACCACAAGGCCCAGATCGCTACGGCGATGGCGGCGAAACCGGCCCCAACCAGAAAGAACGGTCGAAAGCCCAGACTGAAAACCGGTGCAACGGCAAACCGGCGCATCAAGCCACCACTCGGGCCGGGACTTGGCTCGACAGATGAAGAACGTTCTGAGGGTTGCTGAAGAAATTGAACATTTTGCGTACTCCTGAAGGCGTTCAGTTGTGCGTTTATCTGTTCAAGTCCCGTGCCAGCTCTTTACCCCTTCAGATCCAGGCGTTCGCGCTCATACGAGTCATAAAGACTCGACACGCAAATAGTCTGTTTGACTCAACACAAAGTCATTTCGACTACACCTTCGCGACCCTGCGGCAATTTTATCGATCTACGGTACGGCCGAGCGACCAGAGGCTGACTACGCTGAAAGTCCGGGACATGCGCAATCTGCAGAGGAGTTGGCACCATGCAACGCGTACAAAAACTCACACCCTGCCTGTGGTTCGACGATCAGGCCGAAGAGGCAGCGAAATTCTATTGTTCGATCTTCGACCATTCGAAAATCACTGCCGTCACCTACTACGGCCATGCCGGTTTCGAGCTCCATGGCCGGCCGGAAGGTTCGGTCATGACCGTCAGCTTCGAACTCGACGGGCAGAGTTTCACCGGTCTCAACGGCGGGCCGTTATTCAAGTTCAGTGAGGCGGTGTCGTTTCAGGTCAATTGCCTGACCCAGGAAGAAGTCGACCATTACTGGGGCAACCTGTCGGCCGGTGGCGCGCCTGAGGCCCAGCAATGCGGTTGGCTCAGGGACAGGTTCGGGCTGTCATGGCAGATCGTGCCCGTGGCGATGATGGACATGATCAAAGACCCCGACACGAAAAAATCCCAACGGGCCATGCAGGCGATGATGCAGATGAAAAAACTCGATATTGCGGCATTGCAGCGCGCCTTTGACGGCGAGAGCTAATACACTCGAGCGCTGACCTGCCGAGGAGTGAGCATGAAGCACGCAGTTGCCAAGAACGCCGACCAGGCCCCGCGCTTCTGGCGCGATGACGCCCTGCCCTTCATCGAAGCCCGCTCCATCGCCGACGGGCGCGAAGTCTGCTACACCAGGCACGCCCATGAGCACTTTTCCATCGGGGCGATCACCGCCGGGCGCAGCACCTATCTCCATGAGCAGTCGGCCTTCGAGATCAGCGTCGGCACGGTCGTGCTGATGAACCCCGGCGACGTCCACGCCTGCAACCCGATCGAAGACCAACCCTGGTCGTACCTGATGCTGTACGTCGACACGCCGTGGCTGGCCGATTTGCAGCATCAGCTCGGGTTCAGCGATGACACTGCGTTTCGCCGTTTCTCGGTCACCCATACGCGGGACACCGACCTGTTTGCCGGCCTCGCGGGCCTGTATGAAGTGTTGGTCGATCCGCAGCACGATGTCTTATGCAAGCACGGCGCGGCCGTGGAGTTTTTCACTGATGTGCAGCAGCGATTGAACCCGATCGACCCACCGCTGCGTGAACCCAATTTCAAGCTGGAGCGTGCTGCCGATTACATCCGCGAGCACTGCACGCAAACCCTCAAGCTCGAAGACATCTGCGAGGCGGCGCAACTGTCACCGTCCTACCTGATCCGCGCCTTCAAACAGCATTACGGCATGACGCCCCACGCGTTCCTGGTAAACCGGCGCATCCAGTTCGCCCAGGACCAATTGCGCAACGGCAAGCTGATTGCAAACGTGGCACTGGAAGCGGGGTTCGCCGATCAGGCGCACTTTCAACGGGCGTTTAAACAGCATCTGGCGGCGACACCGGGGCAGTATCGGGGCTGATGCTGTAGTGAGCACAGCTACGGCAGCAACAGATACACCGCACTCACCACCAGCAACAACGCCATCAGCCGATTGAACAGACGCATCCCCGCCGGGTTATTCAGAAAACCGCGCAAAAACGTCCCGGCGTACGCCCAGCAACCGACCGACACATAGCAGATCACCAGATAAATCGCCGCGAACTGCCACACCAGCCGCGCCTCGCCATCGGCGACAAACGCGCCCATGCCGGCCACGCAGGCGAGCCAGGCCTTCGGGTTGAGCCATTGCATGATGGCGCCATACAACATCGACGGGGCCTGCGCCGCTTCCCTGGCTTGCACCTGCCCGTTGTCAGCCGCCAGCCTGAAGGCCATGTACAGCAGAAAGGCCACGCCCGCCCATTGCACCCCCTGTGTCAGCGCCGGCCAGCGTTGCAACAACTCATGCAAGCCCAACCCCATCAGCACCAACAGCAAGACAAACCCCAGCGTGGCCCCGGCCACATGACGCTGGCTGGCCCGAAAGCCAAAGCGCGCGCCGGAGCTCAACGCCACAATATTGACCGGCCCCGGCGTGATCGAGGCGACCAGCGCAAACGCCGCCATGGACATCATCAGACTCATTGCACACCTTCTTCCATCGAGTTGAACAAGGTCCTCAAGGTAAAGAGCCGAGCGGCTCGCGTATTGAAGAAAACTGCCCTGTATCGCTATGACCCTATATCGCTATGAGTAATAACCCACGACGCTTTTCACTTTGCTCAATGCAATACGCAGCGAGTCCATGTCCACGGAGCCCAATGCCAGGCGTATCGCGTGGGGCACATGGGTTGATATCGCAAAGGGTTCGGCCGGCGACACCGACACCTGCTCGCGCATCAGCGCCATGGCGATCTGGTCGGCCCGGGCGTCATCCGCCAACGGCAGCCAGATGAAGTAGGAATTCGGGTGACCGATGGTCCTGAGCCCCGCCAACACCTCGCGGGCCAGGGTTTGCCTGGCCTGGGCATCCGCTCGTTTTTGCGCCTCGAGCTGGCTGACGGTGCCATCGTCGAGCCAGGCCGTGGCGATGGCGGTCATCACGCCGGGAGTGTTCCAGGTGGTCGCCATGACGGTGCGCTCGAAGGTGACGATCCATTGCGCGGGTGCGGCAATGAACCCGACGCGCAGCCCGGTGGCGACATTTTTCGACAGTCCCGACACGTACACCGTCCGCTCCGGCGCCAGCTCGGCCAGCGGTGGCGGTACGTTTTCGGCCAGGAACGCGTAGGCGGCGTCCTCGATGATCGTCAGGTCATGCCGGCGCGCAATCGCCACCAACTGCTCGCGCTGATCGAGGTCCATCACCCAGCCCAGCGGGTTATGCAAGGTCGGCATCGAGTAGACGGCTCGCACCGATCGGCTGCGGCAGAGTTTTTCCAGGGCGGGCAGATCAGGCCCGGTATCGGTGACCGGAATCGGCAAGATTTCCAGATGCAGGGTTTCGGCCAGCGTCTTGAAACCGGGATAGGTCAGCGCATCGGCGGCGATCACATCGCCGGGTTTGAGCAGCGTCATCATCGCTACCGCCAGGCCATGCTGGGCGCCGCTGACGATCAACACCTGCTCGGCCGGCACACTCAGCCCGCGTTCAAGCAGATGACGCGCGACCGAAGCCCGCTCATGCAGGCGCCCCGCGTGGGGCTGATAGCGCAGGAGGGATTCCAGGTCACCGGACAACGCCAACTGACGCAAGGCAGTGCGCAACAGGTCGGCCTGACCGGGCAATGACGGATAGTTGAAATTCAAGTCGATCATCCCCGCCGCCACCACGTGCTGCGAGATGCCTTGCCCCGGCGGCAGCGAGGTTTCCCTGACAAAGGTCCCGCGACCGGTTTCGCCGCTGACCAGCCCCATGCCTTCCAGCTCGGCATACACCCGGCTGGCGGTGACCAGCGCCAAACCGTGCTCGGTGGCCAGTTGCCGGTGAGTCGGCAGGCGCGTGCCGGGCGGCAGACGCCCGGAACGGATGTCGGCGGCAAAGGCATCCACCAGGGTTTTGTAGCGGGATCGAGGCATGTCGAGATGTATCCATGACAATTTTTTGATTGTATCGATAGTCGCTCATAGGATGAGTTTCGTGCAATCAGACAATGAGCGTGAGCCAAATGGAACGGACCTCGAACCTGCAACACCAGACGCTGGAAAACAGCACCGGCGGCTGGATCAACGGCCTGATCGGCGTGGTGATTTTCAGCGGTTCGCTGCCGGCGACACGGGTGGCGGTGCTGGAGTTCGATCCGCTGTTCCTGACGGTCGCGCGCGCGACGATCGCGGCGATCCTGGCGCTGTGCCTGCTGGGGTTATTCAAGGAAAAACGTCCGGCGCGCCAGCAACTGATACCGCTGCTCATCGTTGCCATGGGCGTGGTCATCGGTTTCCCACTGCTGACAGCGCTGGCACTGCAATACGTGACGTCCGCGCACTCCATCGTCTTCGTCGGCCTGCTGCCCCTGGCGACGGCGGTGTTCGGCGTCCTGCGCGGCGGCGAGCGGCCACGGGCGGCGTTCTGGATTTTCTCGGTGCTGGGCAGTTTGCTGGTGGTCGGGTTTGCCCTGTCCCAAGGCCTGACCGCCTCCCCGCAAGGCGATATTCTGATGCTGCTGGCCATCCTCGCCTGCGGCCTGGGTTATGCCGAAGGCGCGAAGCTGTCGCGCACGCTGGGTGGCTGGCAGGTGATTTGCTGGGCGCTGGTGCTGTCGCTGCCGGTCGTGGCGGCGCTGAGCTGGATGCGCATGCCGGCTTCGTTCACCGGCATCAGCGCGCCGGCCTGGTTCAGCCTGGCTTACGTCTCGCTGTTCAGCATGCTGATCGGTTTCGTGTTCTGGTATCGCGGACTGGCCCAAGGGGGCATCGCCGCCGTTGGGCAATTGCAGCTGCTTCAGCCGTTTTTTGGGCTTTCCCTGGCCGCCACCCTGCTGCATGAGCATGTCAGCCTCGGCATGCTGGGCGTCACCATTGCCGTGATCCTCTGCGTCGCCGGGGCGAAAAAATTCGCCAGATAGCCCGGTATACGGTGGTTTGCGCCCATGACTGGACGGGGCTGACCACCGCTGAAGCGCGATAACAACGGCACGAATTGCTGGCCTGACGCCTATGCAGCGGCCCCGCAACCAGACATCACTCCCTGTTCAGCGCATCGATGATAGGGCAAATGGCTCCGCCACCTGCATCGCATTGGCGCACCAGTTCGCCCAGCACCTGCTGCATGGCTGCAAGGTTGGCCATCTTTTTCTCGATCATGGCCAGCTTTCGCACGGCCAGTGCCCGAGTCTCGCTACAAGCGCTGGCCGCATCCAGTGTCAGCAGTGTACCCACCTCATCCAGTGTGAATCCCAGCGCCTGTGCCCGCTTGATAAAGCGCAGCCGTTTGACCTGCTCCGGTAGATAGTACCGATAACCAGCGAGCGGCTTTGGCGGCTCATCCAGCAAGCCGCGTCGCTGGTAATAGCGAATAGTCTCGATGTTCACTCCGGCAGCTTCCGCCAATTTGCCGATACTCATTCCCATCGCTATCACACGCTCCTTGATTCTGTACCTAGGTACGGAGTGTAGAGTGACTCTAGGTTAGACCGATTCAATGGAGATGACGATGGTTCAACAAATCGGCAAGGGGACGAATGCGGGCGATCCCTCCACCGTGCACAAATGAGGCCGCCATGAGAGCCATCATCCTCGAATCCGTGTTGACCTGCCCGCATTGCAATTTCGCCAAACAGGAAGCCATGCCCACAGATGCCTGTCAGTTTTTCTATGAATGTGGCAATTGCAGGACTCTGCTACGCCCAAATCCCGGTGACTGCTGCGTGCTCTGCTCGTTTGGTTCGATGAAGTGCCCGCCGATCCAGGAGCGGCGCGGATGCTGTGGCATCGGGATGGATGCTCCCCCACATCTGGGAAAGCCCATTTTTGGGGGGGAGATTTAGGGTCAGCTTTCGTCTGGAGGAAGTAGCGTGGAACGCAGCGCTAAAGGCCCAGGGCTTGCGGCCAGCGTCTTTCATTCAAATGGCGTGATTATTGCTCTATCGCTCATACGAGCTCCCAATTTACCAGGCACCCATGTAAACACAGCGGTTACGGGAGGTGTGTCATGTGGAATCAACCCCTGATGCTTATGGCGATCTACCTTACGATCACCCTCAGCATCGGCTGGTTGTGGTCCATTGCTATCCTGTATTGGCTTTGATCCAGGGGAAAATTGAATCACTACCTGATTTTATAAACACAAATGACTGGCAGCTTCACGCTGTGAAGAAGTCAGTCAACCAGAATCGAGGTTCGAGGTTCTCGAGGAGCGACTGTTTTACTCGTTCAACCTTGAAGATCACATCCCCGCCAATCACCTTCTGCGCAGCATTGTGTAGTGGACATCTGACACCTCGGTCTGGCGAGCATTCTCGCCTATATGAGTTTCCGGTTTCATCAGACCACTTCACCCATCGAAGGGATGACAGGTGTAGACATAAAAAGCAAGATTTTTACTGTATTAATAAACAGATTGCAGAAAACTCATGCTTCATGTATGAAAAAAGTGCCTTGGCGGGACTTGCAGGGAGCATCTGCAGGGACCGCGACCGGGCTGGATGATGATGCATCAGCCCGGTCGCTCTTTTCACTTCGGTGCCGAGACTGCTTTGGCGCAGGCTCCACAGGCCGCCAGAGCATTCAGTCCTTGGTCGGCGCCATTGGCGACGATGCGAAACCTGGGGGTCATGGAATTTTCCCCCAAAAAAAACCCGCACAAGGCGGGTATGAAAGTAAGGAGCTTGAGTTATCAAGCGGCACGAGTGTAGACCATCAATCCCATAGCGTGACCTGTTTCTGTGCAGCAGCGGCTTCGGTGCTGCTGAGGGCTCGTCGTGCCTGAGGGATTTTTTTGTGGTCGATTGCTTTGCGGTCCGAAATTCGCTGTCGATTTTCCGGTGGAGGCCGCCCGTGACGCGATCTATGCTGCGCCCATGAACCTACAAAAAACGCTGCTTCCACCCCGTGCCGAGATGGTTCGCGCCATGCTCGAGCGAGACACCTCCTACGAGGGCGTGTTCTTCACGGCGGTCAAGACCACAGGCATCTTCTGCCGCCCCGGTTGCACCGCCCGCAGCCCGAAGCCTGCAAACGTCGAGTTCTTTGCCAGCGCCGAACAGTGCCTGGCGGCGGGTTACCGCGCCTGCCTGCGCTGCAAGCCGATGGACACCGCCGCCAGCGCGCCGGACTGGGTGCAGAAACTGTTCAAATCGGTAGACGCCGACCCGGAACAGCGCTGGACCGACGCCCATCTGCTGGCCGAAGGCATCGAACCGCTGAAACTGCGCCGCTGGTTCAAGCAGCATTTCGGCATGACCTTCCACGCGTGGCTGCGCGCCCGGCGCCTGGGCATGGCGCTGGGCGGGATCAAACAGGGCGACTCCATCGACGACGTAGCTTTCGATTCCGGCTACGAGTCCCTGAGCGGTTTTCGCGACGCCTTCCAGAAGTCGTTTCACATCACCCCGGGCCGCGCTGCCAACAGCGAGCCGCTGCTGTACACGCGCCTGACCACGCCGCTGGGGCCGATGATCGCCATGGCCGAACGGCGTGGACTGGTGCTGCTGGAGTTTCTCGATCAGGCATCGCTGAACCCAGCGGTCGAAGCGCTGCAAAACCGTTTCGGCTATGCCGTGGCGCCGGGGCACAACGTGCATTTGCAGCAGATCGAAGCGCAATTGTCCGCGTATTTCGCCGGCACACTCACTGAGTTCAGCATTGCCCTGCACATGCCCGGCAGCGAATTCTCCCGCCGGGTCTGGGCCGAGCTGGCGAAGATCCCTTACGGCCGGACCACCACCTACGGCGCCATCGCGGCGAGGCTGGGCAAGCCCGGTGCCAGCCGCGCAGTGGGCCTGGCCAACGGGCATAACCGCTTATCGATTGTCGTGCCGTGCCACCGTGTGATCGGCGCCGATGGCTCGTTGACCGGCTACGCTGGAGGCCAGCCGCGCAAGGCGTTTTTGCTCAGGCTGGAGAACGCGGCGGTGCAGCTCACGGAGCAACTGGCGTTCTGATCCCCCACGTCTTTTTCAAAAGGAAGGAAGCTCGATGGACAGGCTCGACAATCAACTGCACCAACTGCATCACGAGGGTTTGCTGATCCTCACCAACGTCGCCGATGCCGCCGGGGCGCGGCTGGTGGAGCAACTGGGCAACAAGGCCGTGGCCACCAGCAGCGCGGCGGTGGCCTGGGTGCACGGCTATCCGGACGGCAACACCCTGCCCCTTGAGCGCCTGGTCTCGACCGTCGAGTCGATTGCCCGGGTCATTTCGGTGCCACTGACCGTGGACATCGAAGCCGGCTATTCCGATGACCTGGAACGGGTGGCACAGGTGGTTGACGCAGTCATCGCCGCCGGTGCGGTCGGGATCAACATCGAGGACGGTTCCTCGCCGCCGGAGTTGCTGGTACGCAAGATTGAAATCGCCCGCCAGGTGGCCGATCGACGCAATGTAAACCTGTTCATCAATGCGCGCACCGATGTCTACCTCCGGGGCCTGGTACCTGCCGAAGATCGCGTCGCCGAAACCCTCAGGCGCGCTACGCTGTATCAGGCGGCCGGTGCCAATGGTCTGTTTGCCGCCGGCGTTACCTCGGAGTACGAGATCAAGGCGCTGTGCCAGGGCACCTCGTTGCCACTGAATGTGCTGGGGTTCCCGGGCCTGCCGTCCCCCGAAGTGCTCGAGGCACTGGGCGTACGCCGTCTGACCGCCGGTTCGGGCATCGCCGAATTCCTCTACGGTGCCATGGCCGGCATAGCCAAGAGCTTTATGCAAACCGGCAAGTTCGATAGCCACGACCTGAAGGCTCTGACCTATGGCGAAGTGAACGCCCTGTTGAAACCGTCCGGGAAAGCCTGAGCCCATGGCCGACGGCTATCAGGCGGCCAGTGCGTTCCTGGCGGCCATCGATGACGACTGGCGCCGCCACATCGACGCCATCGGTCCGTGCCTGCACCAGCCGCATGCGGCGCATGATCCGTATGAGTCGCTGGTGCGGGCGATTGCCTATCAGCAACTGCATGCCAAGGCCGGCGATGCGATTGTCGGCCGACTGCTGGCTTTGTTCGGTGCGGATTCGTTTCCCAGGCCTGAACAGATCGTCGCGACAGATTTCGAGCAACTGCGCAGTTGCGGCTTTTCCGCGAGCAAGATCGCGACCATTCAGGGTATCGCCCAGGCGTCGCTGGACGGCGTGGTACCGGATTACGCCACGGCGCTGGCCATGGACGATGAAGCGCTGATCGAACGCCTGATCACTCTGCGCGGTGTGGGCCGATGGACCGTGGAGATGCTGCTGATCTACAGCCTGGAGCGGCCGGATATCCTGCCGGCCGATGACTTTGGCGTGCGTGAGGGTTATCGACGGCTCAAAGGCCTGGAGGTGCAGCCGACGCGCAAGCAGATGATCGAGATCGGCTCGGCGTGGAGCCCTTATCGGACAGTGGCGTCGTGGTATTTGTGGCGGGTGCCCGGGCGGTAGACCGCGTTATCGTTCTTCGCTGGCAAGCCAGCTCAGGTCTTATGTCGAACACAAAAACTGTGGGAGCCTGCTCGCGAAGGCGTCGGCACTGTTGGCACAAATATTCCAGACTGCACGAGATCACTTCAGCCCAAGGAGAACAGCATGCAACTCGAAGGTTCCTGCCATTGCGGCGCGGTGTCGTTCAGTCTGACCAGCGCCCACCCCTACCCTTACCAGCGCTGCTACTGCTCGATCTGCCGCAAGACCCAGGGCGGTGGCGGTTATGCAATCAACCTCGGGGGCGATGCCGCCAACCTCAAGGTTCGTGGGCGCAAGCACATCGCGATCTACCATGCACGGCTCAAGGAAGAAGGCGACAAACGCACCCACAGCAGCACCGCCGAGCGGCACTTCTGCTCAGTCTGCGGCTCGGGTCTGTGGTTGTTCAGCCCGGAGTGGCCGGAGTTGATTCACCCGTTCGCTTCGGCCATCGATACACCGCTGCCGGTGCCGCCGGAGCACACGCACCTGATGCTCGGCTCAAAAGCGCCGTGGGTGGAGGTTCAAGCGCAGCCAAGGGATAAACAGTTCGATGTGTACCCCGAAGAGTCCATCGCTCAATGGCATGAACGGCTGGGTTTGAGCCGTTAGCTTTTGTGTTGCTGATGGCCTCTTCGCGAGCAAAAACAACACCGAATAATCAGGCCGCTGCCGGTACGCCGCTATGAAAACGGAACTCCACGTCCGGCGATTCGATCAGTTCCTGCTCGGCGGCACGGACCTTGTCGATCACCTGGGCGATGTCCTTGGCGTCCCCATATTGATAAGCCAGTTTCAGGTAACCCTGGAAATGCCGGGCCTCGCTCTTGAGCAGGCCGAAATAGAACTTGCCCAGTTCTTCGTCCAGATGCGGCACCAGCGCTTCGAAACGTTCGCAACTGCGGGCCTCGATGAACGCCCCCACCACCAATGTGTCCACCAGTTTCACCGGCTCGTGACTGCGTACCACCTTGCGCAGCCCCGACGCATAGCGCCCGGCGGACAGCTGGCGCAGTTCGATCTTGCGGCGTTTCATCAGGCGCATGACCTGTTCGTGGTGCACCAGCTCTTCCCGGGCCAGACGCGACATCATGTTGATCAGATCGACGTGGGAGTGATACTTGGCGATCAGGCTCAACGCGGTGCTGGCGGCCTTGAATTCGCAGTTCTTGTGGTCGATCAGCAGGGTTTCCTGATCGGCCAGCGCGGCCTGGATCCAGCCGTCGGGGGTGCGGCAGCCAAGGAACTCGTGAATTTCGGGAAGGATCATGGGGCTCACGGACAAATAGGTTCAAACGAAGGGCGCCGATTATACCGGCCTGCCCGCAGACCACCAGTCTGCCAACCGTTGATATGCATCAAGTCCCCGAATTGCAGACAGCAACTATAGTTGTGCAACGCCGTGCTTTTTTATTTTCAGGAGATCGCGCTCATGCAAGCCGTACGCAGCATTCTGGTGGTCATCGACCCCGAACACTCCGAAAGCCTGGCGCTCAAACGGGCGAAGTTGATCGCCGGTGTCACCCAGGCGCAGTTGCATCTGCTGGTGTGCGACCCCAAGCATGATCACAGCGGCATGCTTGGGGTGCTCAAGGCGGCTTTAGTGGAGGACGGTTACAACGTCACCACCGAGCAGGCCTGGAACAAGAGCCTGCACGAAACCATCATCGATGTGCAGCAGGCGGAAGGTTGCGGCCTGGTGATCAAGCAACACTTTCCCGACAGCGCGCTGAAAAAGGCCCTGCTGACACCCGAGGACTGGAAATTGCTGCGCCAATGCCCTTCCCCGGTACTGCTGGTAAAAACCGCTGGCTCATGGAAAGACAAAGTGATCCTGGCAGCCGTCGACGTCGGCAACACCGACCTCGAACACCGCCACCTGCACGACACCATCATCGATCATGGCTATGACATCGCCACCCTGGCCAAGGCCCACTTGCACGTAATCAGCGCCCACCCGTCGCCGATGCTGTCGTCGGCCGACCCGACGTTTCAACTCAGCGAAACCATCCAGGCGCGCTACCGCGAGCAATGCAAGTCGTTCCAGGCTGAATTCGACATTGACGATGATCACCTGCACATCGAGGAAGGCCCGGCGGACGTGCTGATTCCGTTCATGGCGCACAAGCTGCAAGCGGCAGTGACGGTGATCGGTACCGTGGCACGTAGCGGGTTGTCAGGGGTGTTGATCGGTAATACGGCGGAAGTGGTGCTCGATTCGGTCGAGAGCGATGTGCTGGTGCTCAAGCCGCAGGAGATCGAGGATCATCTGGAGGAAATTGCCGGCAACCATTGAGGACCGGTCAAAAGATCGCAGCCTGCGGCAGCTCCTACAATGATCGTGTTTCCCTGTAGGAGCTGCCGCAGGCTGCGATCTTTTCAACCACCAAAGGCGTCTTTCAGGAACCCCGGCGCAATGTAGCGCTGGTAATGGGCCTCGGAGAGCAGGAAAAATTCCCGATCGATGGCATCGCGCAATTCCGGCAGGTTCCAGCCGCGAAACTCCGGCAGCAACACCATCCCGTAGGCTTCCAGGTTGTTGATCACCCGTGCGCCCCGGGCGATCAACTGGTAGGCCCAGCAATATTCCGACTGATGGGGCACGAAGCGGATCTTGCGTTGCTCCAGCTGCATTCGGAGCAGTGCCGGGTCGAAAATTTCCACCTTGGCGGCCATCACCTGGGACAGCAACTGCTCAAGTCGCAGCCATACCGCGCGCTTTTCCTCCTCGTTGTAACCGTTCCAGTGGATCACTTCGTGGTGGAAACGCTTGCAGCCACGGCACACCAGGTCACCGTAAACAGTGGAGCAGAGGCCGACGCAGGGTGTCTTGATGGTCTGATTGGGCATAGATAGGCAAAACGCGAAAAAGCAGAACAGGCCGGCATGTTAGCCCTTTGTCGCCCATTGATCACCCCTCAAAGTTCTAGGCCTTGGGTGAATAGGGGTTTGCCGGCGGCCTCCACCAAAGTCCAATAAAACCTGACTTACCTTTAATTTTTTTTTGCCGTAGAATCAGCCTGCCTTTTTAGGCGCCAATGTCCGTTAGAAGCTGTTTTCAAAGCGTCACGAGCACAGTCGTTCCTTCAGAGCGGTGTTGGCGAGGGGTTTTTCCAGCGGGGAAAAGCCCAACGCCAACCCTCATCAGCTCCCGTTCTGCAGGCGTAAAACTTTGAAAGCAGCTTCTGTAAGGAATTGCCGGTAATTCTGGCCAAGTGGCTCACAACGCCATGCAGCGCATGAGTACGGCAATTTCGGGATGAGCGTCCCGGACACCCATTTGGGACCACTGATGAGGGTAATAACTGTGCTTGAAGCCTACCGCAAACATATCGAAGAGCGCGCAGCACTGGGAATCGTTCCCCAGCCGCTAAACGCCGAACAAACTGCAGGCCTGGTCGAGCTGCTGAAAAATCCCCCGGCTGGCGAAGAAGCATTCCTCGTTGACCTGATCACCAATCGCGTTCCACCAGGCGTGGACGAAGCTGCCTATGTCAAGGCCGGCTTCCTGTCCGCCATCGCCAAAGGCGAAGCCAAATCCCCCCTGATCGACAAGAAGCGTGCTGTTGAACTGCTCGGCACCATGCAGGGTGGCTACAACATCGTGACCCTGGTAAACCTGCTGGACGACGCCGAACTGGCGCCAGTGGCTGCCAAAGAACTCAAGCACACCCTGCTGATGTTCGACGCCTTCCACGACGTCGCTGAAAAAGCCAAGAACGGTAACGTTCACGCCCAAGGCGTGCTGCAATCCTGGGCTGACGGCGAGTGGTTCGTGAAGCGCCCGACCCTGGCCGACAAGATCAGCCTGCGCGTGTTCAAGGTGACTGGCGAGACCAACACCGACGACCTGTCCCCTGCCCCTGATGCCTGGTCCCGTCCAGACATCCCGCTGCACGCCCTGGCCATGCTGAAAATGGCTCGCGACGGCATCGTGCCTGACGCACAAGGCGTCACCGGTCCGATGAAGCAGATCGAAGAAATGCGCGGTCAAGGCTTCCCTATCGCCTACGTCGGCGACGTGGTCGGTACCGGTTCGTCGCGTAAATCGGCGACCAACTCCGTACTGTGGTTCTTCGGCGACGACGTTCCTTACGTGCCGAACAAGCGTGCCGGCGGTTTCTGCTTCGGCAGCAAGATCGCTCCGATCTTCTACAACACCATGGAAGATGCCGGCGCACTGCCAATCGAATTCGACGTATCCAACATGCACATGGGCGACGTGATCGACCTGTACCCGCATGCTGGCAAAGTCTGCAAGCACGGCACCGACGAAGTCCTGACCACCTTCGAAATGAAGACCCCGGTCCTGTTGGACGAAGTGCGTGCCGGCGGCCGTATTCCGCTGATCATCGGCCGCGGCCTGACCGAGAAGGCTCGCACCGAGCTGGGTCTGCCACCTTCGACCCTGTTCAAGAAGCCTGAAGCACCGGCTGAAAGCACCAAGGGTTTCACCCTGGCGCAGAAAATGGTCGGCAAGGCTTGCGGCGTGACCGGCGTTCGTCCGGGCACCTACTGCGAACCGAAGATGACCACCGTGGGTTCCCAGGACACCACCGGTCCAATGACCCGCGACGAACTGAAAGACCTGGCGTGCCTGGGCTTCTCGACCGACCTGGTGATGCAGTCCTTCTGCCACACCGCGGCCTATCCAAAGCCGATCGACGTGACCACCCACCACACCCTGCCTGACTTCATCATGACCCGCGGCGGCGTTTCCCTGCGTCCGGGCGACGGCATCATCCACTCGTGGCTGAACCGCATGCTGCTGCCAGACACCGTCGGTACCGGTGGTGACTCCCACACCCGTTTCCCGATCGGCATCTCGTTCCCGGCCGGTTCCGGTCTGGTTGCGTTCGCCGCAGCCACTGGCGTCATGCCGCTGGACATGCCTGAGTCGATCCTGGTTCGCTTCAAAGGCGAACTGCAGCCAGGCGTCACCCTGCGAGACCTGGTTCACGCCATTCCTTACTACGCGATCCAGGCTGGCCTGCTGACCGTAGAGAAGAAAGGCAAGAAGAACGCCTTCTCCGGTCGCATCCTGGAGATCGAAGGTCTGCCTAAACTGACCGTCGAGCAAGCGTTCGAACTGTCTGACGCCTCGGCTGAACGTTCGGCTGCCGGTTGCACCATCCAGCTGTCCAAAGAGTCGATTGCCGAATACCTGCAGTCCAACATCACCCTGCTGCGCTGGATGATCGGCGAAGGCTACGGCGATGCACGTACTCTGGAACGTCGCGCTCAAGCGATGGAAGCCTGGCTGGCCAACCCTGAGCTGCTGCAAGCGGACAAAGACGCCGAATACGCTGAAATCATCGAGATCGACCTGGCCGACATCAAGGAGCCTGTGCTCTGCGCGCCGAACGACCCGGACGACGCCCGCCTGCTCTCCAGCGTTGCTGGCGAGAAGATCGACGAAGTGTTCATCGGTTCGTGCATGACCAACATCGGTCACTTCCGCGCTGCCGGTAAACTGCTGGAACAGGTCAAGGGTCAGCTGCCAACCCGTCTGTGGCTGTCGCCGCCGACCAAGATGGACGCTCACCAGCTGACCGAAGAAGGCTACTACGGCATCTACGGCAAGGCCGGCGCGCGCATGGAAATGCCGGGCTGCTCGCTGTGCATGGGTAACCAGGCACGTGTAGAGCCGAACTCGACTGTCGTGTCGACTTCGACCCGTAACTTCCCGAACCGTCTGGGTGACGGCGCGAACGTCTACCTGGCTTCGGCTGAGCTTGCGTCCGTGGCTTCCATCCTGGGTCGCCTGCCGACCGTCGAGGAGTACATGGAATACGCTGGCAAGATCGACAGCATGGCGGCCGATGTCTACCGCTACCTGTCCTTCGACCAGATCGCCGAGTTCCGTGAAGCTGCTGCGAACGCCAACATTCCGGTCGTTCAAGCCTAACGTTGCAACGCAATGAAAAACGCCGCCCATCGTGAGATGGGCGGCGTTTTTTTATGCCTTTGAATCAAAAGATCGCAGCCTGCGGCAGCTCCTACAAGGAAACGCATTCCAATGTAGGAGCTGCCGCAGGCTGCGATCTTTTGATCTTTGCTATCAGGCCGTCAACGAATAGATCAACGCCGTAATCGCCACCAGACCCACCGCCGTCACGAAGACGTTGGATGCCTGACCGCGATAGCGCGCCATGGCCGGCACCTTGCGGATGGCGTACATCGGCATCAGGAACAGGATCGCCGCAATCACCGGGCCACCCAGGGTTTCGATCATGCCGAGAATGCTCGGGTTGAGCGTGGCGACTATCCAGCACACCACCAGCATGAACGCGGCGGTCATGCGGTCCAGGGCCTTGGCCGACGGGCGCTTGCCGCTCTTGACGATCAGGCCCTTGAGGCCTTCGCTGGCGCCGATGTAGTGACCCAGGAACGACTTGGAAATGGCCACGAAGGCAATCAACGGCGCCGCAAAGGCGATAGTCGGGTTGCTGAAGTGGTTGGCCAGGTACGACAGGATCGACAGGTTCTGCGCCTTGGCTTCAGCCAGCTGCGCTGGCGACAGGGTCAGCACGCAACTGAAGACGAAGAACAGCACCATCACCACCATCAGCAGGTGGGCGCGGGACAGGATCTGCGAGCTGCGCTCCTCGGCGTGCTCACCATAGCGACGCTTCTGGTCCACGGCGAACGCCGAGATGATCGGCGAGTGGTTGAACGAGAACACCATCACCGGAATCGCCAGCCACATCGTGTGCAGCAACGCCGAAGGCGCCGGTACGCTGCTGGCGGTGGCCAGGATCCCGCCGTTCCAGTGCGGAACCAGGTACACCGCCAGGAACAGCAGGGCGACGATGAACGGGTAGACCATCAGGCTCATGGCCTTGACGATCAATTGCTCACCGCAACGTACCACTGCCAGCAGGCCCAGGATCAGCACCAGCGACAGCACGGCGCGCGGTGGCGGCATGATGTGCAGTTGATGCTCGAGGAAACTGCCCACAGTGTTGGTCAGGGCCACACTGTAGATCAGCAGGATCGGGAAAATCGCGAAGAAATAAAGCAAGGTGATCAGCGCGCCGGCCTTGATGCCGAAATGCTCTTCCACCACTTCGGTGATGTCGGCGCCTTCGCGACCGGACAGCACGAAACGGGTCAGCCCGCGGTGTGCGTAGAACGTCATCGGGAACGCCAGCAACGCCAGGATCAGCAGCGGCCAGAAACCGCCCAGGCCTGCGTTGATCGGCAAAAACAGGGTTCCCGCACCAATCGCCGTGCCAAACAGGCCCAGCATCCAGGTGGTGTCTTGGCGATTCCAGCTCGACAGTGTTGCTGGTGTCGCGTCTACATAGCGTTCGTTAACGCTATTGGCCTGATCATTCATCCGGTGGGATCTCCACATTCCGGTCACTTGCCACCCGACCAGGACGCGTCGGAATACCCGACAGGCGGCGCCCTGGCCGGAACAGGGGCGCGATTCTGGAGGATTCGTGAGCAGAAGCAAAGACTTAGGTGAGGAACGGTGGTGCCAGATAGACGAAAATCCCCTGTGGGAGCGAGCCCGCTCGCGATAGCGGTGTATCAGTCGGAGAATATGTTGGATGTGCCGCAGCCATCGCGAGCAGGCTCGCTCCCACAAGGATCTGCAGTGCACCTGCGCGTCATCGCCAAAGCGAAGTCCGCACTTGATAAAGGTCCAACGCAATGTATTTTTAACTGACCTGTATCCTCCGGAGTCTTCCCATGCCACTGGTTCGCGTCGACATCAAAAAACATCAGGACCCCACCCACGCCAAGCGCATCGGCCAACTGATCTACGCGGCCATGCACAGCACCATTGGTGTGCCGGAGAACGATAATTTTCAGATTCTCGCCGAACACGATGCGCAGCATTTCATCTTCGATCCCGGTTATCTGGGTATCAACCGCACGGACCAGTTGGTGGTGATCCAGATCACCATGAGCGAAGGCCGGACCGTCGAGCAAAAAAAACTCCTCTACAAAACCATTGCCGAGAGCCTTCATGCAGAGCTGGCTGTGCGTCTGGAGGACGTTTTCATTAATCTGGTGGAAGTGAAAAAAGAGAACTGGTCGTTCGGCAACGGGATTGCCCAATACGCCCTCTGAAGTTCAACCTGCAGACCCGAGAGTGACCTATGCCCCGAGTTTCCCGCAAACAAGCCAGCGAAAGCCGGGGCCACCCGCTCTCGGACGAGATTCTCGAAGCCGCCCGCGCCACTCTCGTGCCGTCGAAACAAAGCGGCGCTCGATCTGACTTTACGATGCCCACAGGGAGCCAAGCATGCCCGTAACCGTTCTGGTACTGGTTGAAACCATCAATGATTACCTGCCCATCCTCGAACATCAGGGCTTCCATCTGATTCTGGCCCCGACGCCCGCCGAGCGCGCCGAAGCCATCGCTCGTCACGCCGGGCAGATCGACGCCGTCCTCACCCGCGGCCCATTGGGGCTGTATGCCGATGAAATCGCCGCGCTGCCCCACCTCAAGATCATCTGCGTGATCGGCGCCGGCTATGAACACGTCGACCTGCAGGCCGCCGCCGACCGGGGCATCACCGTCACCAATGGCGCCGGGGTCAACGCCTCGTCCGTCGCCGACCATGCCATGGCGCTGCTGCTGTCGCTGGTGCGCGACATACCCCGCTGTGATGCTGCCGTACGACGCGGCGAGTGGCCGAAGATCATGCGCCCTTCCCTGGCCGGCAAACGCCTGGGCATCCTTGGCCTCGGCGCGGTCGGCATGGCCATCGCCAAACGCGCCGGCGCCGGTTTCGACATGAGCATTTGCTACCACAATCGCCAGCTTCGCAGCGATGTGCCCTACACCTTCTGCTCGACCCCGACCGAACTTGCGCGTACCTCGGACTTCCTGATCGTCGCCACGCCTGGCGGCCCGGCCACCAGGCATCTGGTCAATCGCCAGGTGCTCGACGCGCTGGGCCCCAAGGGGTTTATCGTCAATATCGCCCGGGCCAGCGTGATTGCCACCGCTGACCTGATCAGCGCCCTGGAGCAACGCCGGATCGCCGGTGCCGCGCTGGATGTATTCGACGCCGAACCGAAGGTGCCGGATGTGCTCAAGACCCTGAGCAATGTGATCCTCACGCCCCATGTCGCCGGCCTGTCCCCGGAAGCCACCCAAGGCACCGTCGAACTGGTGGGCAAGAACCTCGTGGCGTTTTTCTCCAGCCAACCGGTGCTGACGCCGATCGACTTGCCACCCGCCACGAGCCATGTCGCCCAGTGACGGCGATTCAAACAGCTGTATCAAAAACAATGATTGGCCGGCAACACGCTCGCCTATAAGAGCCATTCGCGGTTGTGGGTGCGCCGTGTGGGCATTAGATTAGCCAATAGTTTAAGGCCTCCAGAATAAGCAGAAGGGATAAGCATGGCGCTTAATGACCAGTCCACCCGTATCCGCACCGGCGAAGAACTCGATGCCAGCCTGATCGATCCGTACCTCAAGGCCCATATTCCGGGGATCAGCGGCTTGCCACGGATCAGCCAGTTTCCGGGCGGCGCTTCCAACCTCACCTACCTGCTGGAATACCCCGAACAGGAATTCGTCCTGCGTCGCCCCCCCTTTGGCCACAAGGCCAAGTCGGCCCACGACATGGGCCGTGAATTCCGCATCCTCAATCAACTGCGCGACGGCTTTCCGTACTGCCCGAAAGCCTATGTGCACTGCACTGACGAATCGGTGATCGGTGCCGAGTTCTATGTCATGGAACGGGTCAACGGCATCATCCTGCGCTCGGACCTGCCGCCGGAACTGGGCCTGGATCCGGCGAAAACCGAAGCCTTGTGCAAGAATTTCATCGACAAGTTCGTGGAATTGCATCGAGTCGACTACAAGGCCTACGGCCTGGGCGACCTGGGCAAACCCGAAGGTTACGTGGCGCGGCAAATCAAAGGCTGGAGCGATCGCTACGAAAAAGCCCTGACCCCCGATGCGCCACAATGGGCAACGGTCAAAGCCTGGCTCAACGACAAGATGCCGGCCGACCATCCGACCTCCAGCATCGTGCACAACGACTACCGCTTCGACAACGTGATCCTCGACCCGAACAACCCGATGCAGATCATCGGCGTGCTCGACTGGGAACTGACCACCCTGGGCGATCCGCTGATGGACCTGGGCAACACCCTCGCCTACTGGATCGAAGCCGATGATCCGGCGCCGGTGCAGATGATGCGCCGCCAACCAAGCCACGCGCCGGGCATGTTGACCCGCCGCGAATTCGTCGACTACTACGCCGAACGCTCAGGCATCCGCATCGACAATTTCGACTTCTACTACACCTACGGCCTGTTCCGCCTGGCCGGCATCGTGCAGCAGATCTACTACCGCTTCTACCACGGCCAGACCCAGGACAAACGCTTCGCGCAGTTCATCCACATGAACAAGCTGCTGGAGCAGATGAGCTTGCAGGTCATCAACAAATCCAGCCTGTAGGAGCGAGCTTGCTCGCGAAGGTCGTAAACGATAACGCTCGCTCACTGACCAACGCAGCAAGCCCGCCCACAAGATGTCACTCGCCACCCCCCGGCATTTGACTCAACAACAAGACTTTTCATAAGGGAATCCCATGTCCAAGACTCAGTTGTTCGACCTCGACGGCAAGATCGCTTTCGTCTCCGGCGCCAGCCGTGGCATCGGTGAAGCCATCGCCAAACTGCTGGCCCAGCAAGGCGCCCACGTGATCGTCTCCAGCCGCAAACTCGAAGGCTGCCAACACGTCGCCGACGCGATCGTCGCCGCCGGCGGCAAAGCCACCGCCATCGCCTGCCACATCGGCGAAATGGAACAGATCAGCCAGGTCTTCTCCGGGATCAAGCAACAGTTCGGCCGCCTCGACATCCTCGTCAACAACGCCGCGACCAACCCACAGTTCTGCAACGTGCTGGACACCGACCTCAGCGCCTTCCAGAAAACCGTCGACGTGAACATCCGCGGCTACTTCTTCATGTCGGTCGAAGCCGGCAAGCTGATGCGCGAAAACGGTGGCGGCAGCATCATCAACGTCGCCTCGATCAACGGTGTTTCGCCGGGCATCTTCCAGGGCATCTACTCGGTGACCAAGGCCGCCGTGATCAACATGACCAAGGTGTTTGCCAAGGAATGTGCGCAGTTCGGGATTCGGTGCAATGCGTTGTTGCCGGGGCTGACCGATACCAAGTTCGCTTCGGCACTGGTGAAGAACGAAGCCATTCTGAACACTGCTTTACAGCAGATTCCACTGAAGCGGGTGGCGGATCCGAGTGAGATGGCGGGGGCGGTGTTGTATCTGGCGAGTGATGCTTCGAGTTATACGACTGGGGTTTCGTTGAATGTGGATGGGGGTTTCCTGTCCTGATTGGGTAGTTTAATGAAAAGCAGGGCAGCGATTGCTGCCTTGCTTTTCATTCTCAACCAATGCTATCCGCATACATATCTAAGTAAGGGTTCCAAGAGGAAGTAATTAACTAATTTTTTTGTCATTGCACCAAAATGGTCAATATTGAGGATGCGGAATATGCCCCCCCTCGAATAAAGAACCGCATGGAAAACTCGCCGGACTGAAGAAACTTCATATTCCAATCCCATTTCCCTCCAGGTGGCCGATGCCTTTCGACCCCGAGGGCCGGCTCAATTTCTACAACATTACCCGTGGGCGGACTGACCCATTCCAGTTTGGCAAACAGGTCAGTAGAAGGTACCGAAGAATGACTCGCGAACCTAACGAGATACGTAACGTTTCGAGTGACAACCATGCGCTGGACATTCCCCAAAAACTCATCACCTCTATAAAGAATATAGATATTCGGACTGTCGTTTATCATCAGTACCTTGCAAACAGGCGCGAGCAAAGCTTGGGTCATGCCTCTGCCTGCCAGACTTAGCTGAAACTTACCAACGCCTCCCAAACCGGTAACAGCCCACCGGTGCTCAGTCTGTTCCTGATCGAAAGGCGGTTCACACTTTAAATCTTCAGGCTTGAGGCCCTCAATTATTGATCGTTTCAACGCCACAGGAAGCCCTGCTACAGGGCTGTTGTTTTTGGGTCGGAGTGAAACGATATGAGGTTCCCCATGGTAGAAATCGATACCAGTGGGCGGAACAGCCTTTTCATCTATCAAGAGGTCTGCCTCATCCGCCAAATTGCTCGAAATTACCAGGCTTCGATGCTCCCACGCCTCATCCACTTCCCTGCTGAAAAACACCAGGGTGATACGACCGCTCTTGCCAGCGGCCGGCGTAATCTTCCAATTGAACTGGCCATTGACGGGCTCCACCCAATCGCCAAAATCCGGCGATGCTTCGATGGTCAAACCGCCATTCTCTACCTGCCCCAGGTTGAGCTCCCGGGCAATTTCCGGTGGAGCCTCCACCGTCACATCGTTTGCCTGCCCACGGAGCAAAACGAGCTCCGCCCCCCGCTTCACCTCCTTGCCGTTGATCGACAATGTGGCTTGTTCCCAAGGGCTTGCCGCAACAGTTGCAACGTTTAGTTCGGCGGTCATGACGACGATTCCTTTTCAGTGATGGACATAAAAACAGTCCGTTAACTATCAGGAAAAATCGGCACGCTGGAAACTGTCATAACTGACAGGCCAGCTAGAACATGGTGCGATAAAAACCCCAATTTTCGTATCAAAAGTCATATAGAGAATGCAATCAGCGCTCCACTCGACAGCGGACTCACTCTCGTATTCAGTGCCTGCCACATCGGCGAACCGGAACCGATCAGCCAGGTCTTCGCCGGCATCAAGCAACAGGCGTTGTTGCCGGGGCTCACCGACACTGAATTCGCCTCGGCGCTGGTGAAAAACGAAGCCATTCTGAACACGGCGTTGCAGATGCTTCGAGTTACACGACAGGGGTTTCGTTGAATGTGGATGGGGGTTCTTGTCTTGAACGGCTACACTGGATGAACAAAAGGCAGTCTCTGACTGCCTTTTGTTATTTGCCGTCGATCAATGACATAGGTGAATCCGGCGGATCGATACTTTCCAGTGTCTGATACACCTCCAGCCCTAATAATCCTGCGAAATTTGGTGTTAATCCTTTTTCCGAAAATGCATCTAAATTACCAATTCCGCACATCCAAACGTAACGATGCCGTGTACGGTTTTCCATCCAGTGTCGATGCTGCTGATAGGTCATATTCACCAATGTCTAAAAATAAGTTGCCGTTCATGATCCCGTCGACATTAGTTATGCCCGTTACTGGCGAGGAGATGGGGCCATCAACCGTCACTGAAACACCCGCTACGGGGGAGTTGTCCGGTCTTGTAACCCGAACATGCGTGAAATAAACACCCCACGGGAGTTTCACCACGGCTGGGGGAACAGGTAGTTCCACGAATTCACCGTCAAGCGCCCTCATGAACCTCAGCTTATAAACCCCTTCCAATAATCTGTTAGTCGGCGTAACAAGCCCCGCTGCTTCCCCCTCGCTAGACAACTTCAACTTGAACGTTCCATTCTTCACTGCGCCTGTGAGCGCCCACTCGTGCGTTGTGGATAGCTGGCGAAGAGGCGGCTGACTGGCAAGATCGCCATGTACAAGAGGGCTATCAGGAGCCCAGTCAAGAGTCAAGGGAACGCCCCTCAACAACCCTGCGTTCTTGTAATCCAAAGTGAGTGTTTTGGCTTTCCCCCCAATGAAGTCTTCCCCGTTCGCCGGTATCGGAACGCCGTCCAACAAAACTGTCGCCTCATCAGCCAGGTTGCTCGACAGCAATTTACTCACCGCCACCGTAATCGCCGTGGTCATGCCCTCGCCCGCCACGCTTAACTGGAAGGTGCCGCTGTTGGTCGAGCCGGTGACGCTCCAGCTGTGCACGACTTGCTTAGTACCGAACGCAGGCGCACTCACCACGTTGGCAGCAACAAGACCACTTTTGACCTCGCACGTCAGCGTTACCGGATGCCCGGCGATCGGACTGCCAGCTTTGGGCGTCAGCGTAACGACCTGAGCCTGTCCGCGGAAAAACACATTGCCCCCGGCCGGTACCGGAGCGTTGCCAATCTTAACCTCCCCCTCGTCTGCGAGGTTAGTCGACAGCAATTTGCTCACCGCCACAGTGATCGGGCGAGTCATGCCCTTCCCCGCGAGGCTCAGCTGGAAGGTCCCACTTTTGGTCGAGCCGGTGACGCGCCAGCTATGAGTTGTTTGCTCACTGCCAAATACAGGCGCACTCACCACATTGGCCGCAACAAGACCACTTTTGACCTCGCACGTCAGCTTCACCGGATACCCGGCGATCGGACTGTTCGGTTTGGGCGTCAGCGTGACGGTCTTCGCCTGTCCCCTGAAAAACACATTGCCATCGGGAGGAACCGGTACGCCATCGATCTTGACGTCCGCCTCTTCCGTCAGGTACCGCGACATTACCTTGCACACGGGCAGCGTAATGCCAGTGGGCATGTCCGCACCGCTCAACTCCAGTTTGAACGTGCCGCTGTTGGTATGGGAGTTGACTGCCCAGGTATTCTTGCCTGACGCGGTGACCGTCAGATTGCCAGGTTGCACGCCCGTGAGCGGCGTGCCTGTCAACGCCAGCGGGTAGTCTGGCAGGGGGCTGCCTGGTTTGTAGGTCAAGGTGACGGTCTGCGGCTCATTCCTGAAAAACACGGCACCACCGGCCGGGGAAGGAACACCGCTCACCAGGACCTGATCCACTTCATCCGAAAGATTGCTCGAAATCACCAAGCTTCGGTGCTCCCACGGCTCAACCACTTCCCTGCTGAAAAACACCAGGGTGATACGACCGCTCTTGCCAGCGTCCGGCGTAATCTTCCACTTGAACTGGCCATCGACGGGAGCCACCCAATCGCCAAAATTCGGGGACGCTACGATGGTCAAACCGCCATTCTCTACCAGCTCCAGGTTGAGCTCCCTGGCAATTTCCGGTGGAGCCTCCACCGTCACATCGCTCTCCTGTCCACGGAGTAAAAAGAGCTCCGCCCCCCATTCCACTTTCTTGCCGTTGATCGACAATGTGGCCCGCTCCCAAGGACTCTCCACATACACATTGATCGTAAAACTCTGCTCTGCCGTTGTGTCGTCATAAGGGCTATGAACCTTTGCAGTCATCGTATGCTCACCCGCGGTGGTAACGACATGTTCGAACTTGCTCCACCCCAGACCGGTAGTCGGCACCTTCTGCACAATCTCCCCGTCGTAGTACCACTCGACCTCAACGCCCTCCAGTTCCTTGCCTGTATAAAATGAACCGATTTGAACCTCCGCTGCCACTTTGTCCCCCACCACCGGAGCGCTGATCGGGTCACGTTTACTGAGAATGGCTCGCCGATAGTCCCCCAATTTCAATGCGACTTTGCAAGGCGCGGCGGTAAATTCACTTTGCAGTTGAAGATTGAAATCGATGTCCGTTCCATTCGCCGGGCAATTCAACTTCCACTCACTGCCCGCCGCCAGAAGCTTCTGATACTTGCCCAATTCAGGATCGATAGTGATCGGAGAGGATTCCCCCGGAACCTGATTGAAACTCACCCCCTGATTCACCCACGGGCTATCCGCCCCGGCCGCAATCTTGAAGTCATGTTCAGCTCCGTGACAGATGTACACGGGCTCGATTCCTGTAGCTCCGGCTTTAAATTCGATGGTCATGGCGTGCTCTCGATGCTGGCAAGTGAATGATCAGGGATGGTCATTCAACTATCGGGAAAAATGGGCACGCAAGAAACTGTCAGAGTTGACAGTTTTTCTAGAACAATTGGCGATAAAGAAGTGCTTCAAAAGACCGATAGCTTTCGGCAACTGCCAGCCGAACGGCACCGACAGCACTCGCAATGACCAACACGACGGCACGCACGACCGGCGGCAGCATCCGCGCATCGCGCGGTTCGCGCCTTCGGTTTCCTCAACACGGGCCGACTGAAGGCCGCTTTGGGGTTTACTGTGTGACGCAGCGAGTCGTGGTGGTGACTCGGGTCACCTCCCCGTCTTCGCCCCGTACATCGCCCAGGACATCGGTTTTATCCATGGCCTGGCAGGTGCGCTCTGGAGGAGGTGAAGTGACCGCTGGAGGAGATGCCGGACTGGCACAGCCGCCGAGAATCGCTACGCACAACGCCAGCGACAAAGATGAGATAACGCGTTTCCCAAGAGTTTTCATCGATTGACCCGCGATAAGTGATCGACACATTTTTTGTGACAACAGAACCGGCGTGCAAAATCCATACACCTGTCACAAAAATAAAAACCTGCGAATCACTTATGGCCCGGCCGGTGGAATTTGCGCCTTACCGCCGCTCCTTTGGCCGCCACTCTTTCGAGAACAGTCCCCGCTCCCGCGCCCAGATAACCGCTTCACTGCGGCTGTGCACATTGAGCTTGGAATACGGCGCCAACACATGGATACGCACTATATTCGGCGCGAGTTTCAGGCGCAGGGCGATTTCGGCTTTGTCCCGTAACTCAATGTCGACAAAGGAAAACAGCATGCAGGCTTCGTCGTTGAGCACCAGCGGCTGGCCGGTGACGATGACCTGCTTGCTGTCGCCATCGGCCAGGCGCAACTGGGCCTGCATCCTCGATCAACGGCGTCTCGTCGGGCATCTTCCAGGGCATCTACTCGGTAGATCATGGCTGCGTTGCAACATAACCAAGGTGTTTATCAAGGAATGTGTGCCGTTCGGGACCCGTTGCAATGCCCTCTACCCGGGTTGACCTATACCAGGCTTGCCTCGGCGCTGGTGAAGAACGAGACTATTTTGAATACGGCGTTGCAGCAGATTCCGCTCCATCGGCGTTTTTCGCCAGAAAAAAACGAGTATATTCATCCAAACCCGTCTGTTCATTTCCTCCACCAAAAATAAACATAGCCGGGCGAGGGCCCGACTCGGAGTGGATAAATTTAACCTGCCATGTTGCACCATGAACTGGATCGATCACCTGTTGAACCCAGGCGTCTGGAGATACTGTTGACGGCCCAAAATATAAGACCGTGGCTTCACGGGGCTTCAATTTGCCATGTTTAATTGTGACAGTATGCTGACTGTTATCGGGAACCAAGAATATATCATTGTAACGAACCTGCTTACCATCGAACAGGATGATCAACGGTTCATCTTCATCATCAGAAGTCATCCTGCAATCCGGCATATACAGCACTGAACTCATACCGTCAGCTTCAACTCCCAGTTTAAACGTGCCGTTCCCGGTTAGCCCCATGACGTCCCACTTGTAATCTGTTAGCGGCACACCAAAATCAGGTTCACTGACAAGTTGGAGATCGTCTCCTTCAACAACCCGATAGGTCAGCTTCAACGGAACAGCCGCCAATGGACTGCCGTCCTTGACTCTCAGTGAAACCGGTTTTTTTTCACCCAATCTGAAAACAAAACCTTCAGGAAAGACTTCACCGTCAATCAGGGCATCAGCCTCGTCGACCAGGTTGTTCGAAATCACCAGGCTTTGGTGCTCCCACGGTGCCAGCACTTCCCGGCTGAAAAACACCAGGGTGATACGACCGCTCTTGCCAGCGTCCGGCGTAATCTTCCAATGGAACTGGCCATTGACGGGTACCACCCAATCGCCAAAATTCGGCGATGCTACGATGTTCAAACCGCCACCCTCAACCAGCCCCAGGTTGATCGCCCCGGCAATTTCGGGTGGGGCTGCCACTGTCACTTCGTTCTCCTCCCCACGGATAAAAACAGGTCCCACACCCCATTCAACTTTTTTGCCGTTGATGAACAACGTGGCTTGTTCCCAAGGGTTTGATGCAGCGGTTGCAGCGTTTTGTTCGGTGGTCATGACGGCGCTTCCTTATTCAGCAGCAGACAAAAAACAGTCCGTTGACTATCAGGAAAAACCGACACGCCGGAAACTGTCATAACTGACAGTTCAACTAGAACAAATTGCGATAAAAGCCGCTTATGATCCGCCAATCACTCAGTTTTTTAAGTTACCGCTGCCCCTTTGGCCGCTACTTTTTCGAGAACAGTCCCCACTCCCGCGCCCAGACAATCGCCTCACTGCGGCTATGCACATTGAGTTTCAAATACACCGCCGCCACATGGTTGCGCACTGTATTCGGCGCGAGTTTCAGGCGCGCGGCGATTTCCTTGTCGGCCCGGCCTTCACATATCAGGCCCAGCACATCACGCTCACGGGCAGTCAGGTCGGTGAAGGACACGCTGGGCAACTTCGGTGAATTGACGTTCTTCACCCTGGACAGTTTTTCGATCAGCGTGCGGCTGAACCATGAGGCGTCCTTCATCGCTTCCTCGATGGCCGACACCAGTTCCAGCTCGGTGCGCCTGCGCTCGGTGATGTCCACCAGCACCAGCAGATAGCACGGGTTGTCTTGAATGTTCACCGTGTCCGCCGACACGGTGCAATCGATCAGCCCGGCGTCTTTTCTGCGCACGCGCACATCGATGCGGTCCAGGCTGCCGGATTTCTCCAGCGCGGCGAACAGCCAGATGCGCGCGTTTTTGTCATCGATGAAATCGATTTGCGCAATGCTGATCCCAAGCACTTCCTCACTGGGATAACCGAGGGTATCGAGGAACGCTTCGTTGACGTCCAGCACCCGTTGATCAGCCGCGCCACACAGCAGAATCGGCACCGGGGACAGGCGAAACGCTGTGGCAAAGCGTTGCTCGGCGCTGACCCGGTCGGTGACATCGTCCATGATCAACACCAGCAATTGCGGTTTGCCATGGCTGTCGGTCAATACCAGGCTGCGCACGCGGTGGACCCAGGTACGCTCTTCGTCCGCCGCCGAGGAAACCTCCACCAGCACATCACTGAACGTCTCGCCACGGGCCACACGGTTGATCGGATAGCTGTTGGCTGGCACCCCATGGTTGTTGTTATGGCGCAAGGCGAAGCGTTTGGCATAGGCCTCGGCGTTGGCACCCAGATCGCTGACTTGCGAGACACCGTGCATGGCCAGCGCTGCCTCGTTGGCCCACAGGATGCTCTGGTCGGGATCCAACAGAATCACCCCGTCGGACAGGCCGGCGATGATTTGCTGCAGCTGACGGCGATTGGTTTCGGTGGTCAGGACGTCCTGGCTCATGGGATCTCCACGCGTGCGGCGGCGCAGTCATGCGCCGGCCTGTGAAGAATACGACCACAGGCGTTCATGATCGTGCAGATGTGCACGTGTAGGAGCTGCCGAAGGCTGCGATCTTTTGATCTTCAGCCACTCAACTGACGTCGAAAATCAAAAGATCGCAGCCTTCGGCAGCTCCTACGGGGATTGTGTACTCCCGAAATATTCTGAAAATGCCTTCATCCATGGCGTCCACGCTAACGGCTAACGTTCATTTGCCAATACATTTCAAGGAGGGCAAGGAATGCCTGTCGCTGCAAATGGATGTCGCCTGCGCAATGCTCGATTTTCGGAACCTGGTCGTATTTATCTGCTGACCGCCGTCGCCCATCGACGAGAGCCTGTGTTCGCAGATAGGCGGATGGGCAGGCTCGTGGTTGAGCAGTTGCGTTGTGCCGATGAAGCCTCGCTGGTGACCTCCATGGCCTGGGTTTTGATGCCGGATCATCTGCATTGGTTGATGGAATTGAAGCACGGCACGTTGGCCGAGCTGATGTGCCGAATCAAATCCAGAAGCAGCCGTTCGATCAATCTCATGCGCGGCGATCAAGGTCGTCTGTGGCAGCGGGGGTATTACGACCGGGCATTACATCGTGATGAAGACATCAAGGATGCGGCCCGGTACATCGTCATGAATCCTTTGCGGGCCGGATTGGTGAAACGGGTGGGTGATTATCCTTTGTGGGATGCCATTTGGATTTGATGGGGCAAGATCAAAAGATCGCAGGCTGCGCCAGCTCCTACGGGGAACGCGCACATCCACAAGGGTTGTACTCGGTCAATGTAGGAGCTGGCGCAGCCTGCGATCTTTTGACTTTCAGGCTGCCGATTGACTGGCAATCGTCGCCGACGCCGCCAGCATCGCCCGCAACAGCACCGCACACCCGGCCGCCAGGTCATCCGGCGCGGCGTTTTCGATTTCGTTGTGGCTGATGCCGCCTTCGCACGGCACGAAGATCATTCCGGCCGGGCCGAGTTCGGCGAGGAAGATCGCATCGTGCCCTGCTCCGCTGACGATGTCCATGTGCGACAGGCCCAGGCTTTGGGCGGCGCCGCGCACCGCTTCGACGCAGCCCTTGTCGAAGTACAGCGGTGGGAAGTCGGCCGTTGGCGTGAGCTCGAAGGTCAGGCCGTGCTCATCGCAGGTGGTTTCGATCACTTCACGCACTTCGGCGATCATCGAGTCCAGACGCGCCGGTTCCAGGTGCCGGAAGTCCAGGGTCATGCGCACTTCGCCGGGGATGACGTTGCGCGAGCCGGGATAGGCTTGCAGGCAACCGACGGTGCCGCAGGCATGGGGTTGGTGGCTGAGGGCAGCGCGGTTGAGCGCTCCGACGATCACCGCGGCGCCGACCAGGGCGTCCTTGCGCAGGTGCATCGGGGTCGGGCCGGCGTGGGCTTCGACGCCGCGCAGCTTGAGGTCAAACCATTTCTGCCCGAGGGCGCCCATGACCACGCCTATGGTCTTGCGTTCGTCTTCAAGGATCGGGCCTTGCTCGATGTGGGCTTCGAAATAAGCGCCCACGGCATGGCCGGTGACCTGACGCGGACCGGCGTAGCCAATGGCATTCAACGCTTGCCCTACGGTGACACCGTCGGCATCAACCTTGGCCAGGGTTTCTTCGAGGGTGAATTTTTCCGCGAACACGCCGGAACCCATCATGCACGGCGCGAAGCGCGAGCCCTCTTCGTTGGTCCAGACCACCACTTCCAGCGGCGCTTCGGTTTCGATGTTCAAGTCATTGAGGGTGCGCAGCACTTCGACACCGGCCAATACACCGAAGCAGCCATCGAACTTGCCGCCGGTGGGCTGGGTGTCGATGTGGCTGCCGGTCATCACCGGTGGCAGGTCGGGATTGCGCCCGGCTCGACGGGCGAAGATGTTGCCGACGGCGTCAATGCTGACAGTGCAACCCGCCTCCTCGCACCATTTGACGAAGATGTCCCGGGCCTGGCGGTCGAGGTCAGTCAGGGCCAGGCGACACACGCCGCCCTTGACCGTGGCGCCGAGCCTGGCCAATTCCATGAGCGATTGCCACAGGCGGTCGCGGTTGATGTGCTGATGGCTGGACTGCAGAACGTCGACGGCCGCGTTCATGATGATCTCCTCAGGCTGTTCTTATGGATTTCTTCAGGTGTTTCGTCGGTGGACTCAAAGGCCTCATCGCGAGCAGGCTCGCTCCTACAGGGGAATGCATTCCAAATGTAGGAGCGAGCCTGCTCGCGATGGGGCCAGTGTTCACACCGCAGATTTCGCGACAGACGGGCTGGGCCGCATCACACTCAACCCGTAATAAATAACCCCACCCAGCGCCGAACCGGTGAACCAGCCATAGCTGTAGAACCAGCTGAAGGCATCGCTGCCCAGGGACAGCAGCGTCAACACCACCGGCACACCGAAGGCCAGGAAACCGCTCCAGTTCCACGCCGGATAAACGTCATCGCGGTACAGGCCGGCAAGGTCCAGTTGCTGTTTCCTGATCAGGAAATAGTCCACCACCATGATCCCGGCGATCGGCCCCAGCAGGCTCGAATAGCCAAGCAACCAGTTGGAATATACGGATTCCAGACTGACGTCCGAGACGATCAAACCGAGTTTTTTCAGCAGCTCATGGGCCATCAATGCCAGGCCGACAAACCCGGTGAGCAATACTGCCTTGGTACGGTTGATGGCCTTGGGCGCGATGTTCTGGAAGTCATTGGTCGGCGACACGATGTTGGCTGCGGTGTTGGTCGACAGCGTGGCGATGATGATCAGCGCCATCGCCAGTGCGACCCAGACCGGGCTCTGGATATGACCGATCAGGGTCACCGGATCGGACACCGTCACCCCCACCAGTTTCACCGAGGCGGCGGTCATCACCACGCCCAGGGACGCGAACAGGAACATGGTCAGCGGCAAACCGATGATCTGCCCGACGATCTGGTCCTTCTGGCTTTTTGCGTAGCGACTGAAGTCCGGAATGTTCAGTGACAACGTAGCCCAGAAGCCGACCATCGCCGTCAGCCCGGCGGCGAAGTAGCTGGCCACGCCGGCACCTTCGGGGCGCTTGGCCGGGATCGCCAGCAATTCGCTCATCGACACGTTGGGCATGGCCCAGACCAGCAGGCCTACGCCCACCAGCACCAGCAGCGGTGCCGACAGGGTTTCCAGCCATTTGATCGACTCGGCGCCGCGGATCACCACCCACAGGTTCAGCGCCCAGAACACCATGAAGCCGATGACTTCGCCGGTGCCGCCCAGGGATTTCCAGCCCTCGAACACAGAGCCGAGGAACAGGTGAATCGCCAGCCCGCCGAACATGGTCTGGATGCCGAACCAGCCACACGCCACCACGGCGCGGATCAGGCACGGAATGTTGGAACCGAGCACGCCGAAGGACGAGCGCAGCAACACCGGAAAGGGAATGCCGTACTTGGTGCCGGGAAAGGCGTTAAGCGTCAGGGGAATCAATACGATGATGTTGGCGAACAGGATCGCCAGCAGCGCTTCGCCGACGGTCAGGCCAAAGTACGCGGTCAGCACGCCACCGAGGGTGTAGGTCGGCACGCAGATCGCCATGCCCACCCACAGCGCGGTGATGTGCCATTTGTTCCAGGTGCGTTCGTGCACCCTGGTCGGTGCAATGTCGTGGTTGTAACGGGGACTGTCGAGGACATCGCTGCCGGCTTCGAGCTCGAACAAGCCGTCGCGCTCGGTCACTTGCGATCTGATCTGTTGCATGGCCGCTCCACTGTTCTTTTGATTATTGTTGCTCATCAGGGGCTGGCGGCATCAATAAACGTGCCGAGTGCCCCGATTACGCATCGGGCAGTTCCATAAACACATTGCAACCAACTGATGTTTATCGCTTTTATTCACTGATTCGACTATTTGTCAGGTCACTCAGGCCGAATGCCAGGCAAGTTGTCGAAACAGTCAGGGCTCAATCTGGTGCGTTGATCTTTTTTTCAATGGCTGCGCATCAACCATAGACCATACTCAAACAGCTGATTTCACATAGGAAATCTTGACCATTTTTAGATCCTGTCAAGTGCGTCAAAATGGTGAGCGGCCTCACCATTTTGGTGATCGTTGTATTTATTCGTTGAATATCAAATAGTTAACAACTGAATAAGCTTATAAAAAATATTCTTGCCGATTCTGATAAGTGCAGCTAGCGTTTAATCCTGACAGCGTTGACAGGATTGGTTCTGTGCGGGCTGTTTTGAATAAAACATCTAGAACCGGCATAAGCCGGTCATTGCCTGCGAGGAACTCGGAATGTCTCTGTTGATCCGTGGCGCCACCGTAATTACCCATGATGAAAGTTATCGCGCCGATGTGTATTGCGCAGACGGCGTGATCAAGGCCATCGGCGAAAAGCTCGATGTTCCTGCCGAGGCCGAAGTGCTCGACGGCAGCGGCCAATACCTGATGCCCGGCGGCATCGATCCGCACACCCACATGCAACTGCCGTTCATGGGCACCGTGGCCAGCGAAGACTTCTACAGCGGCACGGCGGCGGGACTGGCCGGCGGCACCACCTCAATCATCGACTTCGTGATTCCCAATCCACAGCAATCCTTGCTCGAAGCCTTCCATCAGTGGCGCGGCTGGGCCGAGAAGTCCGCGTCGGACTACGGCTTTCACGTCGCCATCACCTGGTGGAGCGAGCAGGTCCGCGAGGAAATGGCCGAGCTGGTCAGCCAGCACGGCGTCAACAGCTTCAAGCACTTCATGGCCTACAAGAACGCGATCATGGCCGCCGACGACACCCTGGTGGCGAGTTTCGAACGTTGCCTGGAACTGGGCGCGGTGCCGACCGTGCACGCGGAAAACGGTGAACTGGTGTATCACCTGCAACGCAAGCTGATGGCCCAAGGCATCACCGGGCCGGAAGCCCACCCACTGTCGCGGCCGTCGCAGGTTGAAGGCGAGGCCGCGAGCCGGGCGATCCGCATCGCCGAAACCCTGGGCACGCCGCTGTACCTGGTCCACGTCTCGACCAAGGAAGCGCTCGACGAAATCACCTACGCACGGGGCAAGGGCCAGCCGGTGTACGGCGAAGTGCTGGCCGGGCACCTGCTGCTGGACGACAGTGTCTACCGCGATCCGGACTGGCAGACCGCCGCCGGTTATGTGATGAGCCCGCCGTTCCGTCCTCGCGGCCATCAAGAGGCGCTTTGGCATGGCCTGCAATCAGGCAATCTGCACACCACCGCCACCGATCACTGTTGCTTCTGCGCCGAGCAGAAAGCCGCGGGCCGCGACGACTTCAGCAAAATCCCCAACGGCACCGCCGGCATCGAAGACCGCATGGCGGTGTTGTGGGATGAAGGCGTGAACAGCGGACGCTTTTCGATGCAGCAATTCGTCGCGCTGACGTCCACCAACACGGCGAAGATCTTCAACCTCTACCCACGCAAAGGCGCGATTCGTGTGGGCGCCGATGCCGACCTGGTGCTGTGGGACCCGCAGGGCACGCGGACCATTTCCGCCAAGACCCACCATCAGCAGGTGGACTTCAACATCTTCGAAGGCAAGACCGTGCGCGGCGTACCCAGCCACACCATCAGCCAGGGCCGCGTGGTCTGGGCCGACGGCGACCTGCGGGCCGAGCGCGGGGCCGGGCGGTATATCGAACGGCCGGCGTACCCGGCGGTGTTTGATTTGCTGAGCAAGCGGGCTGAGCTGCACAAGCCTGTTGCTGTGAAACGCTGAGAGCGGCCTTCGGCCTATCGCGAGCAAGCTCGCTCCCACAAGGACTTTTGAACACTGAAGATCCCCTGTGGGAGCGAGCCTGCTCGCGAAGAGGCCCGCACAGACAACACAAAAAACAATGCCCATTCAGAGGCAGCACCTCAAATAACCGTGAGGCCAAAACCGTGATCAAGACCCTGGACCACCTCCCGCATCCCATTGAGAATGCGGCCGCCCTCGCCGGCCATTTCACCGATCTGGCGCCGCCGCTCAACGAGCGTCAGGCGCACCTGGAAGCCTCGCGCTGCCTGTATTGCTACGACGCGCCCTGCGTGAATGCCTGTCCGAGCGAGATCGACATTCCCTCGTTCATCCGCAACATTGCACAGGACAACGTGCAAGGCGCCGCGCAGAAGATCCTCTCGGCCAACATCCTCGGCGGCAGTTGCGCCCGGGTGTGCCCGACGGAAATTCTTTGCCAGCAAGCCTGCGTGCGCAACAACGCTCACGAATGCGCGCCGGTCTTGATCGGCCTGTTGCAACGCTACGCCGTGGACAACGCCCACTTCAGTACGCACCCCTTCCAGCGCGCTGCCGCCACCGGCAAACGCATCGCCGTGGTGGGTGCCGGTCCGGCCGGTTTGTCCTGCGCCCACCGCAGCGCCATGCACGGGCATGACGTGGTGATCTTCGAGGCACGGGAAAAGGCTGGCGGCCTCAACGAATACGGGATCGCCAAATACAAACTGGTGGATGACTACGCGCAAAAGGAGCTTGAGTTCCTGTTGCAGATTGGCGGGATCGAAATCCGCCACGGGCAGAAACTCGGAGAGAACCTGACCCTCAGTGAACTGCATCAACAGTTCGATGCGGTGTTCCTCGGCCTCGGGCTCAACGCCAGCAAACAACTGGGCCTGGCCCACGAAGACGCGCCCGGCCTGCTCGCCGCCACCGACTACATCCGCGAACTGCGCCAGGCCGATGACCTGAGCCAACTGCCCCTGGCCGACCATTGCATCGTCCTCGGCGCGGGCAACACCGCCATCGACATGGCCGTGCAAATGGCCCGCCTCGGCGCCCACGACGTGAATCTGGTGTACCGCCGCGGCACCGAAGACATGGGCGCCACCCATCACGAACAGGAGATCGCCAAGGCCAATCAGGTGCGGCTGATGACCTGGGCACAACCCGAAGAAGTGCTGCTCGATGACCACGGCCGCGTGCGCGGCATGCGTTTCGCTCGCACCCATCTGGTGGAAGGACGCCTGCAAACCACCGGTGAAACCTTCGAACTGGCCGCCGACGCAATCTTCAAGGCCATCGGCCAGGCCTTCGACGGCAGCGCCCTCGCCGATCCGCTGGCCCGTGAACTCAAGCGCCAGGGCGAGCGTATCGAAGTCGATGAAAACCTGCGCACCAGCATCCCCGGCGTGTATGCCGGCGGCGACTGCACCAGCCTCGACCAGGACCTTACCGTGCAAGCGGTGCAACACGGCAAACGCGCCGCCGAGGCGATCAACGCTCAACTGATGCTCAATGTGGAGGCTGCGTAAATGGCCGATCTGTCGATTGTCTTCGCCGGCATCAAATCCCCCAACCCGTTCTGGCTGGCCTCCGCGCCGCCGACCGACAAAGCCTACAACGTGGTCCGCGCCTTCGAGGCCGGCTGGGGTGGCGTGGTCTGGAAAACCCTGGGGGAAGACCCGGCGGCGGTGAACGTGTCATCGCGCTACTCGGCGCACTTCGGGGCGAACCGGGAGGTACTGGGTTTTAACAACATCGAGCTGATAACCGACCGCTCTCTGGAGATCAACCTGCGGGAAATCACCCAAGTCAAAAAGGACTGGCCGGACCGTGCGCTGATCGTGTCGTTGATGGTGCCCTGCGTCGAAGAGTCCTGGAAAAACATCCTGCCGCTGGTGGAGGCCACCGGCGCCGACGGCATCGAGCTGAACTTCGGTTGCCCCCACGGCATGCCGGAACGTGGCATGGGCGCAGCGGTCGGCCAGGTGCCGGAATACGTGGAACAGGTCACCCGCTGGTGCAAGACGTATTGCTCGCTGCCGGTGATCGTCAAGCTCACGCCGAACATCACCGACATCCGCGTCGCCGCCCGCGCCGCCCACCGTGGCGGTGCCGATGCGGTGTCGTTGATCAACACCATCAACTCGATCACCAGCGTCAACCTCGAACGCATGGTTGCCAACCCCATGGTCGGCAGCCAAAGCACCCATGGCGGTTATTGTGGTTCGGCCGTCAAGCCGATTGCCTTGAACATGGTGGCTGAAATCGCCCGCGACCCGCAGACCCAGGGCCTGCCGATCAGTGGCATCGGCGGCATTGGCAACTGGCGCGATGCTGCGGAATTCATCGCGCTCGGCAGTGGCTCGGTGCAGGTATGCACGGCGGCGATGCTGCATGGTTTCCGGATTGTCGAAGACATGAAGGACGGTTTGTCACGCTGGATGGACAGTCAGGGCTACGCCAGCATTTCGGAGTTTTCCGGGCGCGCGGTGGGCAACACCACGGACTGGAAGTACCTGGACATCAACTATCAGGTGATCGCGAAAATCGATCAGGACGCGTGCATCGGTTGCGGTCGTTGCCATATCGCGTGTGAGGACACCTCGCACCAGGCCGTGGCCAGCCTCAAGCAAGCGGACGGCACGCACAAATACCAGGTGATCGATGAGGAGTGTGTGGGCTGCAACCTGTGCCAGATCACCTGCCCGGTGCAGGATTGCATCGAGATGGTGCCGGTGGAGAACAGCAAGCCGTTCCTGGACTGGAATCATGATCCGAGGAATCCGTATCACGTCGGCCCTTGAGATCACAGGCGTTTGAGCTGGCCCCATCGCGAGCAGGCTCGCTCCTACATTGGAATGCATTTCAACTGTAGGAGCGAGCCTGCTCGCGATGGGGCCAGCCGCAACAACACAAATCTCAGGGCTCCAACCCAATCCCCCGCAAAATCACACTGGTCACCGTCTGCACCGCTTTTTCAAATTGCATGTCCGACAACGGCTGGTGATCATTGAGAATATTCACCTGGTGATCGAAGTCGGCATAGTGCTGGGTCGAGGCCCAGATCATGTACAGCAGGCTCGACGGCTCCACCGGCAGGATGCGTTTGTCGTCCACCCACTGGCGGATTTTCGCTTCCTTCATCTTGGCCCAGTCATACAGGCTCGCGTCCAGCGCTGCGCCGAGGGTCGGCGCGCCATGGATGATTTCGTTGGCCCAGACTTTCGAACCGTAGGGCCGGCTGCGGGAATGGTTCATCTTGGCGCGAATGTAGCTGCTGAGCACCACACGCGGGTCATCGAACATCTCGAAGCACAGCGCGTCCTGCTTCCAGACTTCCAGCAAGTCGAACAGCACGGCACTGTACAGTTCGGTCTTGGTGCTGAAGTAGTAGTGCAGGTTGGAACGCGGCAGTTGCACCTCGGCGGCGATGTCGGCCATGGCGGTGCTGCCGAAGCCCTTTTCAGCGAAGACCTTTTCCGCCCCCAGCAGAATTTTTTCGACGTTACTGCGACGAATCTCGATCTTGTGATTGCCCATAAGGGCTCCCTGACAACAGCGTTGAACAAGACTAGCACCCGCTCTAGCTCGCGGCGACAGGGTCAAACCAAACATTTCACTCCCCCGCCTCCCGGACAGGTCATCGTATAACTTCCGATTGACAACCTCGGAAAATCCCGCAAATATCGCCGCCAATGTTGTACGACGACGTATGACAACTATAAAAACAAGAAACAAGGGAGCGTCACAGTGAGCAAGCTCGTCCGCAATTCGTCCATCCGTGGTTCACGCCCTACCCTCACCCGTTGCCACACTCTCAGCCTGATCGGCTGCAGCGGCCTGGCTCTCGTCCTGCCCATCACCTGCCAGGCCGCAGGTTTCACTGACGACGCCAAGGCCACGCTGAACCTGCGCAACGCCTACATCAATCGCAACTACACCAACCCGGCCTATCCCCAGGGCAAGGCTGAAGAGTGGACGCAAAACTTCATTCTCGACGCCCGGTCCGGGTTCACCCAGGGCACCGTGGGTTTCGGTGTCGATGTACTGGGCCTGTACTCGCAGAAGCTCGATGGCGGCAAAGGCACCGGCGGCACGCAGCTGTTGCCGATCCACGACGACGGCCGCCCCGCCGACAATTTCGGCCGGCTCGGCGTGGCGCTCAAAGGCAAGATTTCGAAAACCGAATTGAAGGTCGGCGAATGGATGCCAGTGCTGCCGATCCTGCGTTCCGACGATGGCCGCTCACTGCCGCAGACCTTCCAGGGCGCGCAAGTGACCTCCACCGAAATCAGTGGCCTGACGCTGTATGGCGGTCAATTCCAGCAAAACAGCCCGCGTAACGACGCGAGCATGGAAGACATGTTCATGAACGGCAAAGCGGCGTTTACCTCGGACCGTTTCAATTTCGGCGGCGGTGAATATGCGTTCAATGACAAGCACACGCAGGTCGGCGTCTGGTACTCGGAACTCAGTGACATCTACCAGCAGCAATACTTCAACCTGACCCACAGCCAACCCCTCGGCGACTGGACCCTGGGCGCCAACCTCGGCTACTTCATCGGCAAGGAAGACGGCAGTGCCAAGGCCGGTGACCTCGACAACAAGACCGCGTTCGCCCTGCTCTCTGCCAAGTACGGCGGCAACACCTTCTACGTCGGCCTGCAAAAACTCACCGGTGACGACGTCTGGATGCGGGTCAATGGCACCAGCGGCGGCACCCTGGCCAACGACAGCTACAACTCCAGCTATGACAACGCCCAAGAGAAATCCTGGCAGGTGCGCCACGACTACAACTTCGCCGCCTTGGGCGTTCCGGGCCTGACGCTGATGAACCGCTACATCAGCGGTGACAACGTGCACACCGGCGCCATCACCGACGGCAAGGAATGGGGCCGCGAATCGGAACTGGCCTACACGGTGCAGAGCGGCCCGCTGAAAAACCTCAACGTGAAATGGCGTAATGCGAGCATTCGCAAAAGCTTCAGCACCAACGAATTCGATGAGAACCGGGTGTTCATCAGCTATCCGATCAGCCTGCTGTAAACACAAAGCCACTGTAGGAGCGAGCCTGCTCGCGATGACGGAATGTCAGTCAACTTCGATGTTGAAAGTTAGACCGCTATCGCGAGCAGGCTCACTCCCACAAGGTGCGCGGGAGTTTTAAGAACTGCATCAGACCTCCAGGAAACGACCCTCCGTCAATTTCCACCAATGTCGCGTTGACAAGCAGCGGAAACCCTAACGATACTCCAGCACAGTCGTACGACAACCTACAACAAATCAATAACAACGACCACGCGTCCAGGATTCCCATGACGACCACCACAACCGCCCGCCCCCCTTTCAATCGCCTGCTGCTGACCGGCGCCGCCGGTGGCCTCGGGAAAGTCCTGCGCGAAAGCCTGCGCCCCTACGCCAATGTGATTCGCCTGTCGGACATCGCCGACATCGCGCCGGCCATCGATGATCGCGAAGAAGTGATGCCGTGCGACCTCGCCGACAAGCAGGCGGTGCATCAACTGGTCGAAGGCGTGGACGCGATCCTGCACTTTGGCGGCGTGTCGACCGAGCGCTCGTTCGAAGAGATCCTCGGCGCCAACATCTGCGGCGTGTTCCACATCTACGAAGCTGCGCGCCGTCACGGCGTGAAGCGGGTGATCTTCGCCAGCTCCAACCATGTGATCGGCTTCTACAAGCAGGACGAAGTGATCGACGCCCACTCCCCTCGCCGCCCGGACAGCTACTACGGGCTGTCCAAGTCCTACGGCGAAGACATGGCCACGCTCTACTTCGACCGCTATGGCATCGAGACCGTCAGTGTGCGCATCGGCTCGTCGTTCCCGGAACCGCATAACCGCCGGATGATGAGCACCTGGCTGAGCTTCGGCGACCTGACCCGACTGCTCGAACGCGCCTTGTACACGCCGAATGTCGGCCACACCGTGGTCTACGGCATGTCCGACAACAAGGACATCTGGTGGGACAACCGCTACGCCACGGCCCTGGGTTTTGTCCCGCAGGACAGTTCCGAAGTGTTCCGCGAAAAAATCGAAACCCAGCCGATGCCAGCCGCCGACGACCCGGCGCGGCTCTATCAGGGCGGCGCCTTCTGCGCAGCCGGCCCGTTCGGTGACTGAGCCCTCGCGCCCCGCTTGATCCCCACAACAAGAACCAAGGGAATGAGTTGCCATGCAAGCCGAATTGATTGTCGACGCCCGCAACGCCGTCGGTGAAAGCCCGGTCTGGGTGCCTGAGGAAAACGCGCTGTACTGGGTCGATATTCCCGCCGGCGGTTTACAGCGCTGGAGTGCCGATTCCGGCCTGGTGGATGCCTGGAAAACCCCGGAGATGCTCGCTTGCATTGCACGTCATCGCGATGGCGGCTGGGTCGCCGGCATGCAGAGCGGGTTCTTCCGCCTGCATCCGCACAACGACGGCAGCCTCGACAGTGAACAGTTGGCCCATGTCGACCATGCCCGCACCGACATGCGCTTGAACGACGGCCGTTGCGATCGTCAGGGACGCTTCTGGGCCGGCAGCATGGTGCTGGATATGGGCGCCAACGCCGCCGAGGGTACCTTGTATCGCTACAGCGCCGGACAACGCGGGCCACTCGAAGCGCAACTGAGCGGTTTTATCGTGCCCAATGGCCTGGGTTTCAGCCCGGACGGCAAGACCATGTACCTGTCGGACTCACACCCCAGCGTGCAACTGATCTGGGCCTTCGACTACGACATCGAAACCGGTACGCCGTCGAACCGCCGTGTGTTCGTGGACATGAATCAGTACGCCGGTCGCCCCGACGGCGCGGCAGTCGACGCCGATGGCTGCTACTGGATCTGTGCCAACGACGCAGGCTTGATCCACCGCTTCACCCCCGACGGCCGACTCGACCGCTCCCTCGCCATACCGGTGAAAAAACCCACCATGTGCGCCTTCGGTGGCCCTCGACTGGACACGCTGTTCGTGACCTCGATCCGCCCCGGCGACGACCATGACCCGCAATCACTGGCCGGTGGCGTGTTCGCCCTTGACCCCGGCGTCAAAGGTCTACCCGAACCCTGTTTCAACGACTGAGCAACCTCGACAGAAAAGCGCTCCTGCTGCATCGCTGTGCCTTGAATATAAAAACAACAAAACTGGAGACACCCCCCATGGACTTCAAACGCACCTTGCTCGCCGCTGCACTTCCATTAGCCTTCTCCCTTAGCAGTGCCGCCCAGGCACTGGAAATCAAATTCGCCGACATCCACCCCGCCGGTTACCCGACCGTGGTGGCTGAAGAGCAACTGGGCAAAACCCTGGTGGCCGACAGCAACGGCGCGCTGACCTTCAAGATGTTCGCCGGCGGTGTGCTCGGCTCGGAAAAAGAAGTGGTCGAACAGGCCCAGGTCGGTGCCGTACAGATGGCCCGGGTCAGCCTCGGCATCGTCGGTCCGGTGGTACCGGATGTGAACGTGTTCAACATGCCATTCGTGTTCCGCGACCAGGCGCACATGCGCAAAGTCATCGACGGGGCGGTCGGCGACGAAATCCTCGACAAGATCACCCATTCCGAATTCAACCTGGTCGCCCTGGCCTGGATGGACGGCGGCACGCGCAACCTCTACACCAAGAAACCGGTACGCAGCATCGAAGACCTCAAGGGCATGAAGATCCGCGTGCAAGGCAACCCGATGTTCATCGAAACCATCAACGCCATGGGCGGTAACGGCATTGCGATGGACACTGGCGAAATCTTCAGTGCCCTGCAGACCGGCGTGATCGACGGCGCGGAAAACAACCCGCCGACCCTGCTCGAACACAACCACTACCAGAACGCCAAGTACTACAGCCTGACCGGTCACCTGATCCTGCCCGAGCCGATCGTGATGTCGAAAATCACCTGGAACAAACTCACCCCGGAGCAGCAAGCCCTGGTGAAGAAAACCGCCAAGGCGGCCCAGGCCCAGGAACGCACCCTGTGGGATGCGAAATCGGCCAGCAGTGAAGAAAAACTCAAGGCTGCCGGCGTCGAGTTCATCACCGTCGACAAGAAACCTTTCTACGAGGCAACCGCCTCGATCCGCGAGAAATACGGCGCGCCCTACGCCGACCTGATCAAGCGTATCGAAGCCGTTCAGTAACCCTCCCTGCATTCAAGAAAGGCCCGGCGCCACTGACGTTGCTGTACATCAGTGCGCGCCCGGTTACGGTGGAACCCGATGAAGAATCTGCTGCTAGGCATCAATGACAAGCTCTACATGACCTGTATCTGGGTCGCCGGGCTCTCCGTTCTGGCCATTGCGTTAATCATTCCCTGGGGCGTGTTCGCCCGCTACGTCCTCGGCACCGGCTCAAGCTGGCCGGAGCCCACCGCCATTCTGCTGATGATGGTGTTCACCTTCATCGGCGCAGCCGCCAGCTACCGCTCCGGCTCGCACATGGCGGTGGCGATGCTCACCGACCGCATGCCGCTACATCTGCGCAAGGCCGCGGCCATTGTCGCGCAACTGCTGATGGCGACCATCTGCCTGTTCATGGCCATCTGGGGCAGCAAGCTGTGCCTGTCGACCTGGAACCAGTTCATGAGCGCCCTGCCGACCTTGCGCGTAGGTATCACCTACATGCCGATTCCGATTGGCGGCGCGCTGACACTGGTGTTTGTCCTGGAAAAACTCTTGCTCGGTGACCAGAGCAACCGTCGGGTCGTGCGTTTCGACCTCGTTGAAGAAAACGAAGGGGCTGCCTGAATGGACGCTTTTATTCTGTTGGGCAGTTTTATCGCGTTGATCCTGATCGGCATGCCGGTCGCCTACGCCCTGGGGTTTGCCGCACTGATCGGTGCCTGGTGGATCGACATCCCGTTCCAGGCGCTGATGATTCAGGTGGCCGGGGGCGTGAACAAGTTCTCGCTGCTGGCGATTCCGTTCTTCGTCCTGGCCGGCGCGATAATGGCCGAGGGTGGCATGTCCCGGCGCCTGGTGGCGTTCGCCGGGGTGCTGGTGGGCTTCGTGCGTGGCGGCTTGTCGCTGGTCAACATCATGGCCTCGACCTTCTTTGGCGCGATCTCCGGTTCCTCGGTGGCGGACACCGCCTCGGTCGGTTCGGTGCTGATTCCGGAAATGGAACGCCGTGGTTATCCCCGGGAATTCGCCACGGCGGTGACCGTCAGCGGCTCGGTACAAGCGCTGCTGACACCGCCCAGCCACAACTCGGTGCTCTACTCCCTGGCCGCCGGCGGCACGGTGTCGATCGCCTCGCTGTTCATGGCCGGCGTAGTGCCGGGCCTGTTGATGAGCGCGTGCCTGATGGTGCTGTGCCTGATCTTCGCGAAAAAGCGTGACTACCCGAAAGGCGAAGTCATCCCGATGCGCGAAGCGCTGAAGATCTGCGGCGAAGCGCTGTGGGGCCTGATGGCCATGGTGATCATCCTCGGCGGCATTCTGTCCGGCATTTTCACCGCGACCGAGTCGGCGGCGATTGCCGTGCTGTGGTCGTTCTTCGTGACCATGTTCATCTACCGCGACTACAAGTGGAGCGAGCTGCCGAAACTGATGCACCGCACGGTGCGCACGATCTCGATCGTGATGATCCTGATCGGCTTCGCCGCCAGCTTCGGCTACATCATGACCCTGATGCAGATCCCGGCGAAGATCACCACGCTGTTCCTGACCCTGTCCGACAACCGCTACGTGATCCTGATGTGCATCAACGTCATGCTGCTGTTGCTCGGTACGGTCATGGACATGGCGCCGCTGATCCTGATCCTCACGCCGATCCTGATGCCGGTGATCCTCGGCATAGGCGTGGACCCGGTGCAGTTCGGCATGATCATGCTGGTGAACCTGGGCATCGGCCTGATCACGCCACCGGTGGGTGCGGTACTCTTTGTGGGGTCGGCCGTAGGTAAAGTCAGCATTGAATCCACCGTGAAAGCCCTGCTGCCGTTCTATGGCGTGTTGTTCCTGGTGCTGCTGGCCGTGACCTACATTCCTGCACTGTCGCTGTGGTTGCCGCATCTGGTGTTGTAAGCCTTTAAAAAAGATCGCAGCCTTCGGCAGCTCCTACGCCGGGTACGGGATCCTGTAGGAGCTGCCGCAGGCTGCGATCTTTTCCACCATTGAGCGCGAATCGATAAAACCATGAACCTTCTGCAACTCGAAGACGAATTCACCCTCCTCACCCTCGCCCCGGAACTCGGCGCCAGCATCGCCAACTGGACCGTGCGCAGCACTGGCCAACCCTTGCTGCGTCATGCCGATGCCCATGCACTCGACACCGGCCTGCCCGGCAAACTCGGTTGCTTCCCTTTGGTGCCCTGGTCCAACCGGATAGCCGAAGGCGGCTTCGACTGCCCGGACGGCTGGCTGGCACTGACGCCCAACAGCCTCACCGATCCCCTGCCGATTCACGGCAGCGCCTGGCAGCAGCCGTGGCGCGTGGTTTCCCAGACTCAGGGTGAAGTGATCCTGCAACTCGACAGCACAACGCCCTTCGCTTATCGCGCCCGGCAACGGTTCCATTTGCGCGCGGGCAGGCTGAGCATCGAACTGCACGTCACGCACCTGGCTGAACACGCTGCGTGGCATGGTCTGGGACTGCATCCGTATCTGCCGCGCACCGCAAACACCCGACTGCAGGCACCCGCCCGGCACGTGTGGTTGTGCGACGGGGCAAAACTGCCGACAGAACTCAGCGCATTGCCGGTCGAGTGGGATTTTCAGCAACTCAAGTCATTGCCCGAAGCGCTGGTGGACAACGGTTTCTGCGAATGGGACGGCCACTGCCTGATCCGCCAGCCCGACCTCGGCTATGAACTCGACTGCCAGGCCACCGGCAGCGATTACTACCTGCTCTACTGCCCTGTGGGCCTGGGGTTTTTCTGCATCGAACCGGTGAGCCACCCGGTCAACGCGCATCACCTGCCCGGTCGGCCAGGCTTGCGTTTGCTGGAACAGGGTCAAGCCACCGAACTGGGCTTCACCCTGCAGTACCGGTCGCTTCAGGCAGAGGCCCCCAACAGTTGACTCAACACCGCGCGCAATTTGCCGGGCTTCACCGGTTTGTTCAGCAAGGGTGCGTTGAGCCGCTGCAACGCACGCCGACAATGGTCGGTGCGGTCGGCAGTAATGATCACCGCGGGAATGTTCTGGTGGAAATGCTCACGCAAATGTCGCACCACATCACAGCCGACCACCCCGTGGTCGAGATGATAGTCCGCAAGAATCAGTTCCGGCGCCTGCCCGTGCAGCGCCGCCAGCGCAGCCGCTTCATCGGTGGCGGTTACAACGTCGCAGCCCCACTGCCCGAGCAACGCGCCCATGCTTTCAAGAATGCTCACTTCGTTGTCGAGCACCAGTAAACGGCGGCCCGGCAGCGGGTTGCCGGTGCCCGGTTGTGGCACCGCCTGGCTCACGGGTAACGGAACCTCGTCGGAGATCGGCACCTCGATGCTGAACATCGAACCGCGCCCCGGCAACGAGTACACGCCGATTTTATAGCCAAGGATCTTGGCGATGCGCTCGACGATCGCCAGCCCCAGGCCCACGCCCTTGCGGTCGGCGGCGCGGCCGACATCCAGCTGGTTGAACTCGAGGAAAATCGAATCGAGCCGGTCGGCGGCAATGCCACGCCCGGTGTCCCAGACCTCCAGGCGCAACATCTCGCCCCGACGCCTTGCCCCCAGCAGGATGCTGCCTTCGTCGGTGTAGCGGCAGGCATTGCTGAGGAAATTGCGCAGGATCCGCGTCATCAGGCGCAAGTCGGTGCTGATGGCGTAATCGGCCATGCGCACCCGCAGGTTCAAGCCGGCCGCCTGGGCGACGGACTGAAACTCCGACACCAGCGGCCCGAGCAATTCGTCGAGGCGGTACGAGGCGATGTCCGGCTTGACCGCGGCCTGATCGAGCCGGGAAATATCGAGCAGATCCGTCAACAGGTCTTCGGCCCCTTCCAGGGCCTGGTGAGTACGTTCCACCAGCACCTGTTCGGCTTCCGGCAATTGGCGTTCGCGCAAGGTCGAGATCAGCAACCGCGCGGCGTTCAGCGGTTGCAGCAGGTCGTGGCTGGCGGCGGCGAGGTATTTGTCCTTGCTGTGATTGGCCGCCTCGGCGGCATCGCGGGCGACGCGCAAGGCCTGGGCGATCTGTTTACGCTGGGTGATCTGCTGCTGAAGATTACGGTTGGCTTCGAGCAATTCATTGGTGCGCGCGACGACGCGCAGCTCCAGTTCGTCATTGAGTTGCTGCAGGCGTTGCTGGGCCAGTTTGCGCTCGGTGATATCGGAAACGAACCCTTCCACCAGCCCTTCCTGGCCGGGCTTGAGCAGCAGGTTCATCAACACATCGAGGTAACTGCCGTCCTTGCGCCGCAAGCGGGTTTCATAGCCGTGCAGGCTGCGCTGGTGCCTGAGGATTTCGCCGATGTTTTCCAGCTCCTGCGCGCCGTCGACGAACAGGGTGCTGGCAAGGTCAGTCAGGGAGAACAGCACCTCCTGCGGGTCCTGGTAGCCGAGCATGCGTGCCAGCGCCGGGTTGGCGGCGCGCATGCCATCGTGCAGGCTGACCTGGAAGATCCCGTGTACCGCGTTTTCGAACAGCCACTTGTAGCGGTTACGCTCGGCTTCCAGATCATCCAGGCGCGCGGCCAGTTCCGGGTAATGACTCTTGCGCGCCGAATGGCTGCCGAGCCCCAGCAGCCCGGCCAGGGCCCGTTGTTGTTCGTCAGAGGGCTTCGCCATAGACGACCTCGACATCACGCTGGCTGGACTCGCGCGGGTTGGTCAGGATGCACGGATCGTGCATCGCATGCTGCGACAGGAACGGAATGTCCGAGGTCCGAACGCCATGCAAACCGAGGGTTTCGTGAAAGCCGATGGCGTGCTTGAGGGCGATCAGGTGTTCGACCAGACGCCCGCAGATCTGCCGGTGATTCAGGCCCCGGCAGTCGATGCCAAAGGTCTCGGCGATCACCTTGAAGCGCTCCGGTGCCGAGTTGTAATTGAAGGCCACCACGTGCTCGACCAGCACCGCGTTGCACAGCCCGTGGGGCAGATCGAGAAAGCCGCCGAGGCTGTGGGACATGGCATGCACGGCGCCCAGGATGGCGTTGGAAAACGCCAGCCCGGCCTGCATGCTGCCGAGCATGATCTTCTCGCGCAGGGCGATGTCGCTCGGATTGGCGATCATTTGCACCAGGTTGCCATTGATCAGGCGCATCGCCTCCAGCGCGTGGGGGTCGGTCAGCGGCCCGTGGCCGGTGGACACGAAGGCTTCGATGGCATGCACCAACGCGTCGATACCGGTACAGGCCGACAGGAACGGGTCCATGCTCAGGGTGGTTTCCGGGTCGATCAGCGAAACGTCCGGCACCACGGCCTTGCTGACGATGGAGAACTTCATGCGTTCCTGCTGGTTGGAAATGATCACGAATTGCGAGACGTCGGCCGAGGTGCCGGCGGTGGTCGGAATCAGGATCAGCGGCGGGCTGGGCACGCGGATGGTGTCCACGCCCTCGAAATCGAGAATGCTGCGGCCATGGGCGACGACGATGCCAATGCCTTTGCCGCAGTCCATCGGGCTGCCGCCACCGACGGCGACGATCACGTCGCAGTGGTTTTCCCGGTACATCTCGGCGCCGAGCATCACCTCTTCGACCCGCGGGTTGGGCGAGACATCACTGTAAAGGCAGTATTCGATGCCCAGGGCCTGCAGGCTGGCTTCGACATCGGCGACCCAGCCGGCGGCGATCACGCCGGGATCGCTGACCACCAGGATCTTGCGTGCGCCAAAGGTCTTGGCGTAATTGCCGACACTGTGCCGGCTACCGGCACCGAAGATGATTTCAGGTGAAACGAATTTGCGCAGCTGGTTGAGACTCTGGCTCATTTGAAAGCCTGTTTTTATTGTTTTGGAAGGTAGAAACCACACTAAACCATCCAGCTGCGAATGCAATCAGACCAAAGATCAAAGCGCCGCCCTTGTAGGAGTGAGCCTGCTCGCGATAGCGGTTCAACATTCAACATGTTTGTTGGCTGACACTCCGCCATCGCGAGCAGGCTCGCTCCTACAGGGGATTTGTGTCGCCAGGCTTATCCGCGGTAGATCAGCTGTGAGGCCTTTTCATTACGCAGTGTCAGATGTTCCATCCCCAACCCCGGCGCCTCCGCTTCCTCGCGAGCCTTGAGGATCACCCCGTGGTGCGGCGACTTGCTGCACACCGGGTCGGCATTGGCGGCATCACCCGTCAGCATGAAAGCCTGGCAGCGGCATCCTCCCAGGTCCTTGTGCTTTTCGTCGCAGGAGCGGCACGGCTCCTTCATCCAGTCATCGCCGCGAAAACGATTGAAGCCGAACGAGTCGTTCCAGATGTGCGAGAGGCTGTGCTCGCGCACGTTGGGAAACGCTACCGGCAATTGCCGGGCGCTGTGGCAAGGCAAGGCTGTGCCGTCGGGAGTGATGTCGAGAAACAGGTTGGCCCAGCCGTTCATGCAGGTCTTGGGACGTTCCTCGTAGTAGTCCGGGGTGACGAAGATCAGCTTGCACGGGTGGCCCTGAGCTTCAAGGCGTTCACGGTACTCATTAGTAATGCGTTCGGCACGCTGCAATTGCTCGCGTGTAGGCAACAGCCCGACGCGATTCAGTTCGGCCCAGCCGTAGAACTGGCAGGTGGCCAATTCGACGAAGTCCGCTTCCAGCTCCAGGCACAGCTCGATGATCTGCGCGATCCGGTCGATGTTGTGCCGATGGGTGACGAAGTTCAACACCATCGGATAGCCCTGGGCTTTCACGGCCCTGGCCATGGCCAGTTTCTGGGCAAAGGCCTTGCGCGACCCCGCGAGCATGTTGTTCACCGCCTCGTCGGCGGCCTGGAAGCTGATCTGGATATGATCCAGCCCGGCCACCTTGAAATCGCGCACCTTCTGCTCGGTCAGGCCGATGCCGGAGGTAATCAGGTTGGTGTAGTAGCCCATGTCCCGGGCGGCCTTGATCAACTCGGCGAGGTCCTGACGAACCAGTGGCTCGCCACCGGAAAAGCCCAATTGCGCGGCGCCCATGTCCCGCGCTTCGCGGAATACGCGAATCCATTCTTGCGTGCTCAGTTCCTCGCCGTGCCGGGCAAAGTCCAGCGGGTTGGAGCAATAGGGACATTGCAGCGGACAGCGGTAGGTCAGCTCGGCGAGCAGCCACAACGGCGGTCCGGGCTGCGTCTCACTCGATCCAGAACTGCGCATGGGCCACCTCCAGAAACGCCAGCACGTCTTCGTCGATCCCCGGTACGCCGGGGAAATTCGCACTCAATCGATCAATGATCGCCGCCACGCTGCGCTGGCCATCGACCAGATCGAGAATCTGTCCGGCACTGGCGTTGAGCTTGATCATGCCTTCGGGGTACAGCAGCACGTGGCAGTCCTGACGGGGCTCCCATTGCAGGCGAAAGCCGCGGCGCAAGGCCGGTGACTGCTGGCGATCGATCAGGCTCACAGGGCGATCCCCCGGTGCCAGACGTTATCGCCGGTGACCGTGTGATACGGCGGGCGCGCAAGCTCGTAGGCCATGCTCATGGCATCGAGCATGCTCCACAGCACGTCGAGCTTGAATTGCAAAATGTCCAGCATGCGTTGTTGCCCCTCGGCCGTCACGTAGTGCGCCAGGGTGATGCGCAAGCCATGCTCGACATCGCGCCGCGCCTGGCTCAGGCGCGTGCGGAAGTAGTCGTAGCCGACGACGTCGATCCACGGGTAATGAGTGGGCCAGGCGTCGAGTCGCGATTGATGGATCTGCGGTGCGAACAACTCGGTCAGCGAACTGCTGGCCGCTTCCTGCCAGCAGGCGCGACGGGCGAAATTGACGTAGGCGTCCACCGCAAAACGCACCCCGGGCAGCACCAGTTCCTGGGACAGGATCTGCTCGCGATCCAGGCCCACTGCTTCACCCAGGCGCAGCCAGGCTTCGATACCGCCCTCGCTGCCGGGGACGCCGTCGTGGTCGAGAATCCGTTGCAGCCATTCCCGGCGCACGTCGCGGTCCGGGCAGTTGGTGAGAATCGCGGCGTCCTTGAGCGGAATGTTGATCTGATAGTAGAAGCGATTGGCGACCCAGCCCTGGATCTGCTCGCGGCTGGCGCGGCCGGCGTACATGGCTTGGTGGAAGGGATGGTGGATGTGGTAGTAGGCGCCCTTGGCGCGCAGGGCGGTTTCGAATTCTGTGGGGGACATGGGGGTGTCAGTCATTTTGTTCTCCGGGAATTTTTGCGGTGCCTGCGCTGGCCCTATCGCGAGCAGGCTCGCTCCTACATTGAATCGGCGGTGTCCCCTGTGGGAGCGAGCCTGCTCGCGATAGGGCCATCAGCTACAGCTCAATACTCATGCCGTCATGGGCGACCTCGATCCCCCGCCGTTCCAGCAAAGCCCGCTCGGCCGAGTCTTCATCCAGGATCGGATTGGTGTTGTTGATGTGGATCAGCACCTTGCGCTGGCGGTTGAACCCTTCCAGCACTTCCAGCATCCCGCCGGGGCCGCTTTGCGGGAGGTGCCCCATTTCGCTGCCCAGGCTCTGGCCGACTTCGCAGATACGCATTTCGTCGTCGCGCCACAGGGTGCCGTCCAGCAGCAGGCAATCGGCACGCTGCATCCAGCCCAGCACTTCATCATCGATTCGGCCAAGCCCCGGGGCATAGAACAGCGAGGCGCCGTTGCGCAGGTCTTCGATGAACAGGCCTATGGTGTCGCCCGGTTGCGGGTTGCCGCGATTGGGTGAATACGGCGGCGCGTTGCTCACCAGGGGAATCGCGCGAAATTGCAAATGCTCGCAGGCCGGGATGCTGAACGGCTGGCGCTCGAGGCCGACCGGTTGCCAGTGCAATCCGCCGTTCCAGTGCTCCAGCATGTTGAACAACGGGAAACCACTGCTCAGGTCCTGATGCACGCGCTCGGTGCACCACACTGCATGCGGACAGCCTTCGCGCAGGCTGAGCAAACCGGTGCAATGGTCGATCTGGCTGTCAAGCAGCACGATGCCGGCGATGGCGCTGTCACGCAGGCGCCGCGCCGGCTGCATGGGCGCAAAACTCTCGAGTTGCGCACGGATGTCCGGTGACGCGTTGCACAGCACCCACTCCACACCGTCGTCGCTCAGGGCAATCGACGACTGCGTACGGCGCTGTGCCCGCAGGCTGCCATTGCGCACACCGGCGCACTGGCGGCAGTTGCAGTTCCACTGCGGGAAACCACCGCCGGCGGCGGAACCGAGAACGCGAATGTGCATGGCGGATGCTCCAGAAGGCAGGCCCGGCCAACGCAGCGGCTGGCCGGGTGATCAATCAACGGTTGGCGAAATACATCGTAACTTCGAAGCCAATACGCAGATCGGTAAACGCGGGTTTAGTCCACATGGGTCATTCCTCTTCTTGTGCCGGGTGATTCCGGTAGAGCCATTAATGCACGGGGCATCGAGTGCCCGAATGCTACTTTCGAAGGAGCTTTGGGGGTGATTTGGTAGGGGGGTGCGCGATCGTCATGCACACACAAATACTGTAGGAGCGAGCTTGCTCGCGATGATCCCGAGAACGCCACGGGCACCAGGCTTCCCGCGTTATCGTTGACGACCATCGCGAGCAGGCTCGCTCCTACAGAGTGCTTGCCATCAGTGCGAAATCAGAAGAACCCCAGCGGATTGATGTCGTAGCTCACCAGCAGGTTTTTGGTCTGCTGGTAATGATCGAGCATCATCTTGTGGTTTTCCCGGCCGACGCCGGACTTCTTGTAGCCACCGAACGCGGCGTGTGCCGGGTACAGGTGGTAACAGTTGGTCCACACACGCCCGGCCTTGATCGCCCGCCCCATGCGGTAGGCGCGGTTGATGTCGCGGGTCCAGAGGCCGGCGCCGAGGCCGAACTCGCTGTCGTTGGCGATGGCCAGGGCTTCGGCTTCGTCCTTGAAGGTGGTGACGCCCACCACCGGGCCGAAGATTTCTTCCTGGAACACACGCATCTTGTTGTGACCCTTGAGCAACGTCGGCTGGATGTAGTAACCGCTGGACAGGTCGCCCTCCAGTCGTTCGGCCGCGCCGCCGGTGAGCAGCTCGGCGCCCTCCTCCTGGGCAATCGTCAGGTACGAGAGGATCTTGTCATATTGCTGCTCGGACGCCTGGGCGCCGACCATGGTCTCGGTGTCCAGCGGGTTGCCGCGCTTGATCTTGACGATCTTCTTCATCACCTCGGCCATGAACGGCTCGTAGATCGACTCCTGCACCAGCGCCCGGGACGGACAGGTGCAGACTTCGCCCTGGTTGAAGAACGCCAGCACCAGGCCTTCGGCGGCTTTTTCGATGAACGCAGGCTCAGCGTTCATGATGTCTTCGAAGAAGATGTTCGGCGACTTGCCGCCCAGCTCGACGGTGCTCGGGATGATGTTCTCGGCGGCACAATGCATGATGTGCGCACCCACCGGGGTCGAGCCGGTGAAGGCGATCTTGGCGATGCGTTTGCTGGTGGCCAGGGCCTCGCCGGCTTCGCGACCGAAGCCCTGGACGATGTTCAGCACGCCCGCCGGCAGCAGGTCGGCGATGAGCTCGGCGAAGACCATGATCGACAGCGGCGTTTGCTCGGCAGGCTTGAGCACGATGCAGTTGCCGGCGGCCATGGCCGGGGCGAGTTTCCAGGCGGCCATCAGCAGCGGGAAGTTCCACGGAATGATCTGCCCGACCACGCCCAGGGGCTCATGGAAGTGATAGGCCGTGGTCAGCTCGTTGATCTCGGCAGCCCCGCCTTCCTGGGCGCGGATGCAACCAGCGAAGTAACGGAAGTGGTCGGCCGCCAGCGGCACGTCGGCGTTCAGGGTTTCGCGCACGGCCTTGCCGTTGTCCCAGGTTTCAGTGACAGCGAGCACTTCCAGATTTTGCTCGATGCGATCGGCGATTTTCAGCAGTACCAGGGAGCGGTCCTGGGCCGAGGTCTTGCCCCAGGCGTCGGCAGCGGCGTGGGCGGCGTCGAGGGCCCTGTCGATGTCGGCGGCGCTGGAGCGCGGGAACTCGGCGATCACTTCGCCGTTGACCGGCGAGGTGTTGGTGAAGTACTCGCCATTGATCGGAGCGACGAACTCGCCGCCGATGAAGTTGCCGTAGCGCGGCTTGAAGGTAATGACGGCGCCTGGGGTTCCGGGTTGTGCGTAGATCATGGTGGGCCTCTGTCTGGGTCGATGCCTGTCGTACTGACAGGCGATGAGCCGATACTAGAGAGCCCCGCGTGCCAGACGAATGCATCGTTGGCAGGAGGGGCTCTCGTTATTTAGTCGTAGGAGCGAGCTTGCTCGCGATGAACCCGAGAACGCCACGGGGTGTCAGGTTTCCAGCGTTACCGTTTACGACCATCGCGAGCGAGCTCGCTCCTACAGGGGTTATGCGGTGGAATCGGGATCAATGCTTGGCCACCAGGTCCTTGGGCAGCTTGAAGGTCCAGAGCATGCCGCCCTGGTTGAAGTCCTTGATGCGCTTGGCCACTTCGCCGCCCCACAGCGGTACCGCGCCGCCCCAGCCGGAGAGCACCGAGACGTACTGTTCGCCGTCCATTTCCCAGGTCACGGGCGAGCCAAGCACGCCGGAGCCGGTCTGGAACTCCCAGACCTTTTCGCCGGTCTTGGCGTTGAACGCCTGCAGGAAACCTTCCGGCGTGCCGGTGAACACCAGGTTGCCCTTGGTGGTCAGCACCCCGCCCCACAGCGGCGCGTAGTTCTTGTGGCGCCAGACTTCCTTGCCGGTTTTCGGATCGATGGCCCGCAGTACGCCGATGTAGTCTTCGTTCAACGGCTTGATGGTGAAGCCGGCACCGAGGAACGCCGCGCCTTTCTTGTAGGCGATGCCTTCGTTCCAGATGTCCATGCCCCATTCGTTGGACGGCACATAGAACAGCCCGGTGTCCTGGTTGTAAGCCATCGGCATCCAGTTTTTCGCGCCGAGGAACGCCGGCGCCACGAACACCGAACTGCCCTTGACTTCCGAGCCCGGGGCGCCGGGACGGCTGGCCTCGTTGTAGATCGGCCGGCCGTTCTTATCCAGGCCGGTGGCCCAGGTGATCTTGTCCACGAACGGGAAGCCACGGATGAATTTGCCGTTGGTGCGGTCCAGCACGTAGAAGAAACCGTTACGGTCGGCCGTGGCCGCCGCCTTGATCTCCTTGCCGCCTTCGCTGTAGTTGAACGACACCAGCTCGTTCACGCCGTCGTAGTCCCAACCATCGTGGGGGGTGCTCTGGAAGTGCCACTTGATGGTGCCGTCGTCCGGGTTGAGCGCCAGGCGCGATGACGAGTAGAGGTTGTCGCCAGGGCGCAGGTGCGAGTTCCACGGCGCCGGGTTGCCGGTGCCGAACAGCAGCAGGTTGGTTTCCGGGTCGTAATAGCCGCCAAGCCAGGGAGCTGCGCCGCCGGTCTTCCACAGATCGCCCGGCCAGGTCTTGCCCGCCTCGCCGCCGGAGATGCCGTTTTCCACGGCTTTGCCGTCCTTGTAGACGTAGCCCATATGGCCTTCGACCGTCGGCCGGGTCCACAACAGGTCACCGTTTTTCGGATCGTAGGCCTCGATCTTGCCCACCACGCCGAACTCGCCACCGGCCACGCCGGTAATCAGCTTGCCGTTGATCACCAGCGGCGCGGCGCTGATCGAGTAGCCTTCCTTGTGGTCGGCGACTTTCTTGCTCCACACCACCTTGCCGGTGTCCTTGTTCAGCGCCACGAGCTTGGCGTCGAGGGTGCCGAAAATCACCAGGTCGCCATACAGCGCGACGCCACGGTTGATCACGTCGCAGCAAGGGCGGATGTCATCGGGCAGGCGTGCGTCGTATTGCCAGAGTTTCTTGCCGGTGCGCGCATCCACGGCGAACACCCGGGAGTAGGAACCGGTCATGTACATCACGCCGTCCTTGACCATCGGCTGCGCTTGCTGGCCACGCTGTTTTTCACCGCCGAAGGAAAACGCCCACGCCGGTCGCAACTCCTTGACGTTGTCGACGTTGAGAATATCCAGCGGGCTGTAGCGCTGACCCTGAACGCCGAGGCCGTTGGTCACGACCTGTTCCGGGTTTTTCGGGTCCTGGAGAATGTCCTGGTCGGAAACCCCGGCCAATGCCTGGCCGGACAACAGCATGGCACTGAGCAGCAGGCTCAAGACGAAGGGCTGGCGACGTGCGGGTTGGGTCATGACGGCTTCCTCTGCGGGTTTTTTGTTATGTCCGGGAAATTTTCCCGGTCTGGTGCAGATTCTTGAGCGCCGCCGCCCTGGCAACAATTGCCCGCAATGAGGAGATTGCTAGTTCCTTGGTAGCAGGTCGGATGAGATGGACACGAGATTTTGTGAACGGCGCCGCCCCCCTGTAGGAGCGAGCCTGCTCGCGAAAAACGTCAGACCACCGCGTTCATCCAGGCAGCTTGCGTTATCGTTAACGTCCATCGCGAGCAGGCTCGCTCCTACAGGGGAAATGAGTCGCTTATTGGCGGTTGGAATCCACCCGCGTCATCCGCTCGCGCTCGTAACGCGGGTACAGGTGGCTGACGCTGCGGATCAGTTCGTAGCGGCTCAAATTGATGCTGGCGAAGCGTTCAGGGATCGGGCTGCGGATCATCTCGGCCATGTCGCTGCCATTGGCGGCGCCGTCGCGCATGAGCTGATCGAGCCAGGTCAGGTAATCGCGCATCTGCTCGAAGGGTTGTGGATCGCTGGCCACCGGCCCATGACCCGGCACGACCTGAGTCCAGGGCAAGCCTTGCAGGGTCGCGATGTCCGCCAGCCATACCGACAGCCCTGGACTGTTGGGCGTGGTCAGGGCCCGTTGATAAAACACCAGGTCCCCGGCAAACAGCACGCCGGTTCGCTGGTCGAGAATAGCCAGATCCGCGCCCGTATGCCCACCCAGGCTCAGCAAGCGCAGATCGTGATTCCCAAAACTTTTCACGCCGGGTGTCAGCGTCTGCGTCGGCAGCACCACTTCGGTGCCACGCATCCAGTCACCCACCATGCGGTACATATTTTCGGCCATGGCATCGCCTTGCCGGTGCAACAGCTCGGTGGTGCCGGCCAGGGCACCGATCGGCACGTCGGCGAAGGCTTGATTGCCCAGCACATGGTCCGGGTGGTGGTGGGTCAGCAAGACCTCGATCACCGGCTTGTCAGTAGTGGCGGCAATGGCCTTGCGCATCGCGTCGCCGTAACGCCTGGACGGCCCGGTGTCGATCACCACCACACCGCGTTCAGTGACGATGAACGCGGTGTTGACGATATTGCCGCCATTGGCCTTGGCGAAATTATCCGTGCTGCCTTCCAGCAACCAAGTGTCCTGGGCGATCTGCCGGGGCTTGAGTGAGTACTCGAGATCGGCCAGGGCCGGCAGGCTGACGCTTAACACCATCAACAGGATCCAGCGCATGCCACGCTCCTTGGGGTCACGCTTCTTTGGGTCAGAGTATCGACGCATCGAACTCATTGCCGCTGTTGTCCCGTAGCAGCAGGCGCGTTTGCCCTGCCCCTTCGATGTCGAAGGCCAGGTTGGGGTTTTCGCTGACCGCAGGAAACAGCTCCAGCCGGGCCAGCACTTGCTCGTTGTGGTCGCGCAACTCGGCATGGTTGATGAAGAATTCCGGGATGCCGCTGACCATGCCGTTGTCCATGGGATGAGCCACCTGCATACGCAAACGGCTGAATTCGCCCCGGGGATAGCGCCCGCCGAGCACTTCGCCGATGTGATCTTCCCAGCCTGGCTGGCTGCGTACCACGCTTGGTGCGGTGCAGCCGCCACCTGCGGCGTCGATCAGGGTCGAACCGACATGCCACACGCCGTCGCGGGTCAACACCGCCGCGCGCAAGGGTGTGGCCTGTTCGATGCGAATGCGCAATGACAACCAGGGCAAAACCGCATTCAGCGGCTGGAAGTCGACGATTTTCGGCAACGGGTTCAGCTCGGCCCAGGCGAGGATTTTCACCACTTCGCCGTTGAACGCCCGGGCGTCGATTTCCAGCGGCACCTGCCGGGCATCTTCGGCAAACGGCGGCGCCAGCAGCTTGACCCGCTCATCGAAAACGAACGGCGCATTGCCCAGAAACTGCTGCTGATAGAAGGCCCACATCACCGATGGCACCGGGTCTTTGCCGGGATCGATTTCGGCGGCCTGTGCCGCCAGGCTTAACCAGCAGGCCAACAGACAACTCCCTTGCCATTTCATCGCCTGCTCCTTATTGATACATCTCGGGCACGTCGTAGCGCAGGCCGTAATGGCCGTAGATGGTCTTCACCGCACCCTCGCGGATCAGGCCTTCGAGCGCCTCTTCCACGGCATAGGCCAGTTGGCGATTGCTTTCGTGCACCGCCATGCCGATTTCCCAAAGCTGCTTGCCCATGTTCGGGTAGGCGTTTTCTGCCAGCGCCACTTGCGGGTCGGCGGCCTGGTGTACCTGCCAGTCGATCTCGCCGCGCATGGCCATCACCGCGTCGACCTCACCGGCCTTCATCGCGGCAAACGCCTGGGGCACGCCGGGATAGTGATGAGTCTTGCCGGCGAGCATGCCGTTGAACACCGAGGTCAGGTAGAACGACGGCACGCTGTCGACTTCGACACCAATCGGGTGATGCTCGAACATCGCAACGCTGGCGACCTTGTCCAGTCGCCGGCGGTCATAGGCCACCTGCCATTGCTCGTTCTGGTACGGACCGAACATCACCACTTGGCCGTTGACCAGTTCGCCGAACTCGTTGCGCTTCTGCGCGTAGTCACGGTCGTAGGGCACGCGCATCATCAGGTCGGCCAGTTGCTGGTTGTGCAAGGCACTGGCACGCCAGATGTAATCGCGCAGGTCGTCATCGAGCTTTTCCCCGGCCGGCGCCCAGATCAGCGTCAGGCGTACGCCGAGCGCCTTGGCCAAGGCTTCGGCGAGTTCGACATCGACACCCTGGGGCTTTCCGGCGCGCTCAAAACTGTACGGGGCGAAGTCCTTGTAGACCGCCACCTTCAGCTCTCCGGCGGCGATCATTTCGTCGTAGTTTCGAACCTGTGCCTGCGCCGCCTGGCAGCACAGCCACAGAGCGCTGATCAACACAGCGAGCAGGCGCATGGGTCACTCCTCGACGTGCACGGTGTCCAGATAAGTGCGCACCGCCCACAGGGCTTCCTGGCTCAGGTAGTCGGCCATCTTCGGCATGTACACCCGACCGTCGCGCACCGCGCCATGGCGCACCCGTTCGGCGAACCATTCATCGCCCGCCTCACCGACATCGAGCATGCGCAAGTCGGGGGCGATACCGCCGGATTTGGCTTCCAGACCATGACAGGCCGCGCAGTTCTGGGTGTAGGCCGAAGAGCCGATCTCCACTGCCTTGTCGTGTTCCGGGGCAGTGCGATACGGGTTCACCGCGGCCCAGCCATCGGCATCGAGTTGCACTCCGGCGTCCTTGATCGGGGTCAGCCCCGGGGTGGCCACGGCTTGTGGGACCACGTTGCCGTGGGCCCAGACGGAACCTGCGCTGATCAAACTGGCCAATAGCCCGGTCACGAGCAAGGCGTTGCGTTTTGTTGTCATTGTTATGCCCTCTGGGTTGCACGCAAAACCTCTTGGCAGAGGCTATGGCAGCCATCTTAGAAACGGTATCGCACTCACCCCATGCTGCTTTGGTGGTCGCCACCTAGTCCCTTGGTAGTAAGGCGCTGGATGGACACCACCGGTACTTTCTGCATATTTCCTCAGCCTCACGGGCTTTCTATGCTGGCGCTAACGGTCATGGAGAGCCTTATGCGCCAGCTTGCCCCTTACGCCCTGATCTACCTGCTGGCGATTGCCTGCGCCGCCGGCCTGGCCACCCAGAGCCAGGCCGCCGATGCGCCCTTGCAGGTGCGCATCGGCTACCTGGGTTATCACCCCGACCCCGGTCCGTTGTTATCGAACGTCATCCCCGAGCCTACCGATGCCGGGCTGCGCGGCGCCGAACTGGCGATCACCGACAGCAACAGCACCGGGCGTTTTCTCAACCACGGCTACAGCCTGGTCAGCGCCAGCGTCGACAGCCCCGAGAACTTGCTCGAAGCGGCGAAGGCTCAGCACGAACAAGGCCTGCGCCTGTTTGTGGTGAATGTCCCCGCCACCAGCCTGCGCCAATTGAGTGCCGCCCTGCCCGACAGCCTGCTGTTCAACGCCGGTAGCCCCGATGACAACCTGCGCAGCTCCGATTGCCTGCCGAACGTGCTGCACACCTTGCCGAGCCGGGCGATGCTCGCCGATGCACTGGCGCAGTTTCTGGTAGCGCGCAAATGGCAGCGGGCGCTGCTGATTGTCGGCCCGACCCAGGACGATCAAGCCTATGCCGCCGCCCTGCGCCGCGCCGCCAAGCGCTTCGGCTTGCAACTGGTGGCGGAAAAAACCTGGAGTTTTGATAACGACCAACGCCGCAGCGCCCAGGCCGACATGCCGCTGTTCACCCAGACCGCCGAGTACGACGTGGTACTGGTGGCCGATGAACGCGGCGACTTCGGTGAATACGTGCCCTACCAGACCTGGTACCCGCGCCCGGTCGCCGGCACCCAGGGCCTGACCCCGGTGGGCTGGCACAAGACCGTCGAAACCTACGGCGCCGCGCAGCTGCAAAAACGCTTCGAAGCCCTGACCGGGCGCTGGATGAATGACCGCGATTTCGCGGCATGGATGGCCGTGCGCAGTATCGCCAGCGCCGTGAGCAAACTGCGCCAGGCCGAGCCGATGGCGATCCGTACGCTGGAAATCAGCGACCAGTTGCCGCTCGACGGTTTCAAGGGCCGCAAGCTCAGTTATCGGCCGTGGAACGGGCAGTTGCGCCAGCCGATCCCTATCGTGCAACCCCGGGCGCTGGTCAGTACGTCACCCCAGGACGGCTTTCTGCACCCGTTCAACGAGATGGACAGCCTGGGCTATGACAAACCCGAGGTCAGCTGCCGTTTTCCCTGATCCGATCATCACAACAACAAGGAATCCGCCATGCGCCGCACCCTGCTCTCTTGCATCATGTTGCTCGCCGCTGGCCATGCCGTTGCCAGCACTGCCTGGGTCTCCAACGAAAAGGACAACAGCCTGAGCCTGATCGACCTGCAGACCCTGCAAGTCACCGACACCCTGCCCGTCGGCCAGCGCCCCCGCGGCCTGCTGCTGTCCCATGACAACAAGCTGTTGTACATCTGCGCCAGTGACTCGGACCGGGTTCAGGTGATGGACGTGGCCACGCGCAAGATCATCAAGGAACTGCCCTCGGGCAAGGACCCCGAGCAATTCGCCCTGCACCCGAACAATCGCTGGTTGTATGTCTCCAACGAAGACGATGCACTGGTCACGGTGATCGACACTGACACCTCCAAGGTCCTCGGCCAGATCAACGTCGGCGTCGAACCCGAAGGCATGGCGGTGAGCCCCGACGGCAAGTGGGCGGTCAATACCAGCGAAACCACCAACATGCTGCACTGGATCGACACCAGCACCCAGACCCTGGCCGACAGCACCCTGGTGGACCAGCGCCCGCGCTTCGTCGAGTTCTCCCCGGATGGCGCCCAACTCTGGGCCTCGGCGGAAATCGGCGGCACAGTGACCATTCTCGACGTGGCCAGCCGCAACGTGCTCAAGACCCTGAACTTCCAGATCAAGGGCGTGCACCCGGACAAGGTGCAGCCGGTGGGCATCAAGCTCGGCGCCGATGGAAAATACGCTTTCGTCGCCCTCGGCCCGGCCAATCACGTCGCAGTGGTCGACGCCAAGACCTTCGAGATTGTCGATTACCTGCTGGTCGGTCGACGGGTCTGGCAGATGGCATTCACCCCGGATCAGAAGCAATTGCTGGCCACCAACGGTGTCAGCGGTGACGTGTCGGTGATCGATGTCGACAGCCTCAAGGTCAGCAAATCGGTGAAAGTCGGACGCTACCCTTGGGGCGTAGTGGTGACGCCATGAACGCCCTTGAAGTCAGCGACCTGAGTTTCGCCTACGGTACTCGAGAGGCCTTGCGCAAAGTGAGTTTCAACCTGGAGCCCGGGCGTTTCGCCGCGCTGCTGGGGCCCAACGGCGCCGGCAAGTCGACCCTGATTGCCCTGCTGACCCGGCTCTATAATCTGCAGCACGGCGAGATCCGCGTCGGTGGCAATTCATTGCGCAGCGCACCACGCCCGGCACTCAAGCAGTTGGGTGTGGTGTTCCAGCAAAGCACCCTGGACCTGGACCTCAGCGTCGAGCAGAACCTGCGTTATCACGCTGCATTGCATGGCTTGTCCCGGCGCCAGACTGACCTTCGGGTCGATGCCGAACTGGCCCGCCAGGCCCTGACCGAACGCCGCCGCGAACGGGTGCGCGAACTCAATGGCGGCCATCGTCGCCGGGTGGAAATTGCCCGCGCCCTGTTGCACGAACCGCGCCTGTTACTGCTCGATGAAGCCAGTGTCGGCCTCGACCCGGCGAGTCGCCTGGCGCTCAACCAGCACATCCGCAGCCTGTGTCGCGATGAGCGCATCAGCGTGCTCTGGACCACTCACCTGCTCGACGAAGTGCAGCCCAGCGATGACTTGCTGATCCTGCATCGAGGCCGGCTGGTGGCCAGTGGGCAGGCCGATGCCCTGAGCCAGGAACACGGCGGTGACCTCGGTTCGGCCTTCTCCCGTCTGACGACCACAGGAGCCACGCAATGACTGCTTACTGGCAATGCTTGCGCGGTATCGTGCTGCGCGAATGGCTGCGCTTTGTGCTGCAACGCACGCGTTTTCTCAGCGCCCTGGTGCGGCCGCTGCTGTGGCTACTGGTGTTCGCGGCGGGTTTTCGCGCAGCGCTGGGGATCGCGATCATCGAGCCCTACGACACCTACATCCCGTACGAGGTCTACATCATTCCCGGCCTGGCCTGCATGATCCTGCTGTTCAACGGCATGCAGGGCTCACTGTCGATGGTCTACGACCGCGAGATGGGCAGCATGCGCGTGCTGCTGACCAGCCCCCTGCCGCGCACCTTCGTGCTGTGCAGCAAGCTGCTGGCCACGTCGCTGATTTCGCTGTTGCAGGTGTATGCGTTCCTGGCGATTGCCTGGGTCTACGGCGTGCGGCCACCGGCCATGGGCCTGTTGCTGGCGTTGCCGGCCCTGCTGCTGGTGGCGTTGCTGCTCAGCGCCCTGGGTCTGCTGTTGTCGAACGCGATCCGCCAGCTGGAGAACTTCGCCGGGGTGATGAATTTCGTGATCTTCCCGCTGTTTTTCCTGTCATCGGCGCTGTATCCGCTGTGGAAGATGCGCGAGGCCAGCGAATGGCTGTATTGGCTGTGCGCGGTGAATCCGTTCACCCATGCGGTGGAGCTGGTGCGTTTTGCCCTGTATGAACGCTTCAATCCGCTGGCACTGGCGGTGTGCACGGGGCTGACGCTGCTGTTCGCATTGCTCGCCGTACTGACCTTCAACCCGCAGCATGCGGCCTTGCGCAAAGCCAACTGACAACACAATCCCAATGTGGGAGCGAGCTTGCTCGCGAAAGCGGCGGCACATTCAAGAAATGAGCTGACTGACACGACGCCTTCGCGAGCAGGCTCGCTCCTACAGGGGGATCTTCTTTGAACAGGGTGAAATTACTACTTTAGTACTGGTTTCCCTGTCTATCGTCGCATTCCCAACGCCCCCCGACTGGCATGTAATAGGTTCATAACTATAAGGACTGAACCCATGCCACGTGCCCGACGTTGCCTGTTGCGCCCTGCTCTCGCCGCCCTGTCGCTGGGCCTGCTGCTGAGCACTGCGCAGGCCGACACAGCGCTGTTCTCTGCTGACGGCTATCGCATCGGCCTGTACCGCAGCCCGACGCCCGACCAGCTGCAAGGCGCAACCATCGTCGACACCCGCGCCCTGCAAACGCTGCTCGGCCAAACTCCGCGCCCGGTGCTGATCGACGTCTACCGCCGCCAGTGGCTGCAAGGGCAATTCATCGAAGACCAGCCCCATGAAAACCTGCCCGGCAGCCACTGGCTGGCCAATACCGGTGACGGCGACCTCACGCCGCAATGGCAGGACTATTTCGCCGCCAACCTTAAAAAGCTGACCGCCGGCGACCCGACGCAACCGCTGGTCTTCTATTGCCGCTCCGACTGCTGGTTGAGCTGGAATGCGGTCAAACGCGCAGCCACCATGGGCTATAAGACTCTGTATTGGTATCGCGATGGCCTGGATGCCTGGCTAGCGGCCAACCTGCCGGTTTCGCCAGCCCGGCCCGAACCCTTTCCCTGAGCTTTACGCGTGCGTGTTGTTGCCACACCATAATCAAAATAATGAGGTGAAAGGCCATGTACAAAATCCTGATTGCCGACGATCACCCGCTGTTTCGCGAAGCCATTCACAACGTCATCAGCGACGGTTTTGCCGGCAGCGAAGTGATGGAAACCGCTGACCTGGACAGCGCCCTGGCCCTGACCCAGGAACACGACGATCTGGACCTGATCCTGCTCGACCTGAACATGCCCGGCATGCACGGGCTCAATGGCCTGATCAACCTGCGCAACGAAGCGCCGACCATTCCGGTGGTGATTGTCTCCGCCGAGCAGGACAAGCAGATCGTGCTGCAAGCCATCACCTACGGCGCGGTGGGTTTCATCACCAAGTCGTCACCCCGCACCCAGATGACCGATGCCATCCAGCAGATTCTCAACGGTAATGTCTACCTGCCCCCGGACATCATCCGCACCGCCAAAAGCAGCACCCACCGACGGATGAACGACACCCCGAGCTTCCCGCCCGAACTGCTCCAGGCCCTGACCCGCAAGCAGCTGCAGGTGCTGGAACGCATGACCAAGGGCGAATCGAACAAGCAGATCGCCTACACCCTGGAAATCGCCGAGACCACGGTCAAGGCCCACGTCTCGGCGATCCTGCGCAAGCTCAACGTGCACAACCGGGTGCAGGCGATCCTGAGTGCCGGGGATATTGATTTCGGGTCATATCTGCGGCGTTGATTCAAGACCGCGGCGCCTCCATCGCGAGCAGGCTCACTCCTACAGGGACAGCGATGTACCTGTAGGAGTGAGCCTGCTCGCGATAGCGGTAGTGAAAACGCCGAGATCTCAAGGCCGGCCAAGCAAATGACTCATCGCCGTCTTCAGCTTCATCGGCCGCACCGGCTTGTGCATCAGGGTGTGGCCCAGTTCGCGGATTTGCTGCTTGAGTTCATTGCTGTAATTGGCCGTGATCATCATCGCCGGAATCGGTGAGGCACGACGGGCATTGATTCTTGCCACCGCATCGACACCGTTCTGATCGTTGTCCAGGTGATAGTCGGCGATCAGCAGGTCGGCCTCGGCGTGATAGTTGTCCACTTGCCGCGCCAGATCCTCCTCCGACAGCGCCGTCACCACCTGACACCCCCACCCCTCCAGCAAGGTGCGCATGCCGGCACAGATGGTCGAGTCGTTGTCCAGCACCCAGATCCGTGCACCGCGCAGGCGCTCGAGCATCGGCTCGCTCATCTGCAACGTCGGCGGCGGTTTCGGCGCGGTGGCGCTCAACGGTACTTCGACCGAGAACATCGAGCCCCGGCCCGGCCACGAGCGCACATGAATGCGATGCCCGAGGATGCCGGCAATTTTCTCGACAATCGCCAGGCCCAGGCCCAGGCCGCGATCCTGATCGGGTCGCTGCACATCACCGCGCTTGAACTCCTGGAAAATCTCCTCCAGGCGATGCTCGGCAATGCCCATGCCGCTGTCCCAGACTTCGATCGTCAGGCACTGACGATGCCGCCGGCAACCGAGCACCACGCGACCACTGCAGGTATAGCGAATTGCATTGCTCAGTAGGTTGCGCAGAATCCGCGCGAGCAACTGGATGTCGCTGCGCACCAGCGCCGAACAACCGATGAAGTGCAGTTGCAGGCCTTCACTGCGCGCCACCTGGGTGTATTCGGCGGCCAGGTTGTCCAGCAGTTCACTGAGGGCGAACGGCGCGATGTCGGCCTTGATCACCCCCGCATCGAGCTTGGAAATGTCCACCAGGGTGCCGAGCAGGTTCTCCACATCTTCCAGGGAATTGCTCACGTTGCGCACCAGAATCTCGCTGGACATCGGCTCGCGCCGTTCAAGCAAGGCGCTGGTAAACAGTCGCGCGGCATTCAACGGTTGCAGCAGGTCGTGACTGACAGCGGCGAGGAACTTGGTCTTCGACAGGTTGGCCTGCTCGGCTTCCTGCTTGGCCTCGCGCAAGCGTGACTCGACCAGGCGCCGCTCATCGATCTCGCGCAGCAGCTGGTCGTTGAGGGTGGTCAGTTCCGCCGTTCGCTCGCGCACCCGCAGCTCCAGGTTCTGATACGCCTGATGCAGCGCCTCGGCGGTGCGGCGGCGTTCGGTGATGTCGCGGATCAGCACGAAAATCCCCACCACCTCGCCACTGGCCAGACGGTTGGGCACATAGGAACGCAGCATGTAGCGCTCCTGGTTGTTGACGTTGGTTTCGGCGAACTCGAAGGTCACGCTCTCGCCGGCCAGTGCCCTGGCCACGTAGGGCTCCAGCCGCTGGTAATGCTGTTCGCTGTGCACTTCACGCAAGCTCTGGCCGAGCATCACGCCGCGGGGCCAGCAGTACCATTCTTCGTAGACCTTGTTAGTGAACTCGTAGACCAGGTCGGCATTGAGGTAGGCAATCAATGCCGGTACGTGATCGGTGATCAGCCGAATCCAGTGTTCGCTTTCACTCAACGCCTCGGCGTGCTGGTAGCGTTCGGTAATGTCGGTGAAGGTGTTGACGAAACCACCGGTGGGCAACGGATGGGTGCGAATTTCCAGGACCCGGCCATCGAACAGGCGCTGCTCGCATTCGCGCACCGGTCGTCCGTTGCCATCGCGACTGGCCGGGGTCAGCAGGTTCAACTCGCTGTCGGCGATCACTTCGGCAAACGGGCGATGGGCCGCCACCGGCGCCAGGCCGCTCAACTCCAGGAAACGCCGGTTCCATAATTCAAGAATGCCCTCGGCGCTGACCATCGCCACCCCTTGGGACAGGTTGTCGACCGCCCGCTGCAACAGATGGGACTTCTGCGCCACCGCCTGTTCACGGCGTACGGTTTCGCTGAGTTTGACGTCGGTAATGTCGGTGAACAGAATCACCCGCCCGCCTTCCTGGGTCGGCCGCTCGCTGACTTGCAGCCAGCGCCCGTTCTGCAGGCGGTACAGCAGGTTTTCGTCGGCATGCCCGCGCGACTCTTCGGTGAACAGGCCGTTGTTCATCATCAACCGCTTGACCTCGGTCAGGCGCATGCCGGCATTGATCCGCACTCGGCTGTTGCTCCAGAAAGCCTTGAAGCGACTGTTGAACAGCACGATGCGCTGCTCGGCGTCGAACAGCACGAAGGCGTCGGAAATGCTTTCGATGGCATCGACCAGGTGTTGATGCGCCGTTTCCGCGCGCAGGCGGGCTTCGCTGAGCAAATGATTACCGGCCTTGAGTTCGGCCATGGCCTGATTCAAGGCATCGGTACGCTCGCGCACCTGCTCGGCCAGCACCACCGAATGCTGGAATGCCGCGTACGGATCGTTGCCGCGGGTCACCCCAGACTCGACCCGTTCGATCAGCGCGCCATTGATGCGCTGCAGTTTATGGTTTTCCAGGCGCAGCCCGGCCAGTTCGGCCTGCAGCTCAGCGATGTCCTGGGGCACGGCCGCGGGCAATGGCAACGCCGGTGAAGGTCTGGTTGATGTGCATGCCATTGAACTGTTCTCCATAGGTGTTGAAACCCATCACCCGTTGCTCACGCAAAAACGAGCCGATCTGATCGAGGCTGCCGTCGTCTTCGAGTTCCAGACGCCGCAGGAAACAGTCGCAACCGATGGTCAGCAGCAAATCCCCCAGGCGCTCCTGCAACCCTTCGAACAGGCTCTGCAGGTTCGGCAGCATCGGCCCCGGGGTCATGGCGGTGAGGACGATGCCGTTTTCCACGGCGCAGTAGAAACTCAGGCTCAGGTCCGAATGCACCTGCTGGATGGCCCGCACGTAGTACTGCTGGTTGATCCGCACCGCCAACGGATGCGCGGCGAAGACCCGGTGATCGAGCTGCGCCACCGGCACGCCGATGTGCCGGGCGTACTCGGCGGCGGCCGGCTCGGCATTGAGCTCGAAGACCCGCCGTGAGGCGCTGTCGGCCCCGGTGACCACCAACTTCTCGGCGCGGGGCAGCACGTGGTGGGTGGTGAACACTTCGAAATCCAGCCAGGTATTGACCAGCACCACCACGGCCGCGCCGCTGTGAAACTCGCCATCGAAGTACACATGGGTATGGGTCAGGTAGTTATCGTCGCCGGCCGAGCCGCCGAAATGCGGAATGTCGCCCAGTGCCGCGCTCAAGGCCGCCAGGACCATTTCTTCGCGGCTGGACAGGCCATCGAGCAGGGTCAGGGCAAAGCTGTTGCCCTTGATCGGGGCCAGGGTGTTGCTGCGACAGCCGCTGACCAGGCGCTCGACCATCTGCTGGGCGTCGATCAGGCTGAAGTGCTCCATCTGGTCGATCAGCTCGATGGCGATGGAAAAGTGCCGGTGATCGAAGCCCACCGCCGTCACGCAATTGCGTCCGTAGCCCAGCGGGGTGATTTCCCCGGCGCTGGTGCAGCCCGCCAGGCGAATGCCGCCGAAGCTTTGCTGCAAGGCCTGGCCCAGCGCCTGCAAGTCGTACTCGGCGGAACAGAAGAACAGCACGAACCCCAGGTGCGGATGCAACAACTGTCGGGCCAGTTCCTGCGCGACCTGCCGGGCATCGGTGGCCTGGGACATTGCACTGACGACGCCTTCGCTCTGCTGCATCCTTACCTCCCGCAGGTGCGTGTGTATGAGGCACGAGTGTACGAAGTCTGTGGGGGGCGACGAATGCTACTTGGGTAGCGGGTAGCCGCTTCGATGGGATGAGACGGTTGGCGACCCCTGCCGCGATGCGCACGGCCAGGGCCACCTCCCGGGGTTACCAGGTCAGCACTGCGCCCACGGCAAAGGTGTCGGTGTCTTCGTTCTGTTCGTCAGTGTCGTGGCCGTTGATTTCGAACTGGTTGTACTCGGCCACCAGCTTGAGGTTGTCGTTCACGTCATGGAACAACGCGATGCCGCGGGTCTCGTAATCCGCGCCGCTGCCGACCACGCCGTTGCCATCGTCGTTGGTCTTGCCGTAGGACAAGGCCAGGCGGTTCTTGCCCAGTTTGTAGGAGCCCTGCATCAGGTAGCCGTCGCTGTCGACGTTGCGCAGGGTCGGCTCGCCGGCATTGTTGGTGAAAAACGGGTTGATGCCCTTGGCCTGGAAACCCGACCCGGTGAGGGACAAGCCGCCCATCTTCGCCTGCACGCCATAACCGACTCCCTTGGAGGTGACAGTCTCGACCGTGGCATCGGTGTTGTCCGAGGTCTGGTAGCTGCCGTTGACCCAGCTGTAGATCTTTGCCCCGGCCAGGTCGAACTGATAGGTGACTTCGCTCTCGGTACGCGGGTTTTCCTGATAGGCCTTGCCCGTCGGGCTGCTGTCGTTGGTATCCACCGGGTCCATGATGCCGACCGCCACACGCAGACCGTCCATCACCGGGGTGCGATAGGTGATCTGCGAGGTCGGGAACGGATACGGGTAACCGGTGCCAATGTTGCCGAACGACACCCCGCCGCCATCCACCAGCCCCAGCGTATCGCTGACCTGACCGTAACCGGCGAGCATTTCGTCGAGCAGGATGTTGGAACGGGCGAACAGCCCGAAGTCTTTGCCGATCAGCACTTCGCCCCACTCCGGATTGGCCACGGTGCCGAAGAACTGCCGCACATCGATGGCGGTGTCGGTGCCGTTGGTCTGGCTGTCGTTGATGGTGACCCAGAACGAGGCGCGGGCACCGAGCTTGAGATCGTCTACCTGCTTGCCCATGTTGAATCCCAGGTAGTTGGGCAGGAACCCCATTTTGACCCGCGACTGTCGACGGTCGAACTGATCGCCGGCGCGGTCGACATCGCTGTTCACGTAGAAGGCGTTGATGTAGCCGTCGGTGGAGAACGTGGTCTGGTCCTTGTCGTACAGCATGATATCCGCCTCGGCCACCTGACTCAGGCCAAGGGCCGACAGGCTGGCGATAAAGGCCGGCAGAAAACGATGCGTGACGTTCTTATTGTTGTGCATGGCGCGCTCCGAAACGGGGGACTGAGTGTCGGAGGCGATTATCGAAACCTGACCGGCGGCGCCATACGCTGCCTTGGGGCTGGTTTTCAGGTGCTTTGGAGTGGCCGGCGGTGCGTGACCACTATGGCGTACGACCGCTTGTCGGCAGGGCAAGCCACTAAAGTTGTAAAGAACCGCTTTTCGCAGGAGCCGGCTTGCCGGAGAAGGCGCACTTGAAGCCCCCTTCGCCGGCAAGCCGGGCTCCTACAAGTCAAGCGCCCGCTTTTATCAGCATGTACGCAGCGACCACGACGCAGATGCTGGCGAACCCGACCTGCAACGCCCGCGCCGGCACCCGGGCGCAGAGCTTGCGGCCGATGATCATGCCGACGATGCTGGAGACGATGAAGGCAATGCCCGAACCGTCGATGCGCACCCCGGCCTGGAAGGCGCCGATCACGCCGATGGCGGAAATCAGGCTGATCACCATCAGCGAGGTGGCGATGATCCCGCGCATCTGCACATCGGTCAGTTGCTTGAACGCCGGGACGATCAGAAAGCCGCCGCCCACCCCCAGCAATCCCGAGACCACGCCGGTCACTGCCCCGAGCGCGGCGAGGGTCGCGGTGCATTTGGCGGTCCAGGAAAAGCGCCCGGTCTGTTGATCGAGCATGCAGTTCTTCTGGCCCCAGTTGGCGTGACCGTGATCGCTGGGGCCCTCGTCCTTGCGCTCGCGACGCAACATCCGCCCGGCCACCACGACCATCAGCAGGCTGAACAGGATCATCAGGATTTTTTCCGGCAACTGATGGGCAAAATAAATACCCACCGGCGAAAACACCGCGCCCAACGCCGCGATCAGCAGCGCCGCGCGATAACGCACCAGGCCATGGCGCAAACCATCGATGGCGCCGACCGCTGCCGCACTGCCCACCGCAAACAACGCCACCGGAGCGGCCTGGGTCATGCTCCAGCCCAACCCCAACACCAGGGCCGGGACCGCAAGGATACCGCCACCAGCGCCGGTCAAGCCAAGCACCAACCCCATCACTACGCCAAACAGACTTGCCAGCAACATAGGGAGTTCTCAGTAGTGCCGGGAGTCGGGTTCGATCACGGTGATGTTCAGATGCGGGCTACGCTTGAGCAGGCTGGCGACAAGGCCAATGCCCGCCGTGCCGCCGCCGATCACCACGATATCTGCACTGATGGATGGGCCCCAGTGTTGATCGTTCATTGCTTGTTCCTTTTGCTGCAGGCAAATTTCTTCCAGCCGCAATACAAAACTACTGTAGGAGCGAGCCTGCTCGCGATGGTCGCCAACGATTACGCGTGTTATCTGTATAAACGCGGTGCCATTACGTCCATCGCGAGCAGGCTCGCTCCTACAGGTTCGGTGTGTTAGCTGGCATTAAGATTGAACCCAGCTTTTAAGCACGGCCCCGCAATAAAGCCCGGAGAGGGTTTTCATCACCTGGATCACTTCGTGACTGGCGAGACCGTAAAAAATGTACTTGCCTTCACGACGGGTGGCGACCAGTCCTTCATCGCGCAGGATGCCCAATTGCTGGGACAGGGTCGGTTGGCGCACGCCGGTCATTTTTTCCAGATCGCCTACGTTGCGCTCACCCTGGGTCAACTGGCACAGGATCAACAGGCGATCTTCATTGGCCAGGGCCTTGAGCAGCGCACACGCCTTGGAGGCCGAGGCGCGCAGTTGGGCGACTTCACATTCGGTCAGACTGGATTGCATTTGCAGGATGCCTTCAACGTCACTTAAGCTGCGAACATTATGTTTTTACATAAAGTGTTGCAACCCATGACTGAGTTTTCTACCCCTGTACAGGTCCGTGTCCATGCCCGCGCTGATTGAAGCTTTCCTCGACCCTGCCTCCTCGACCTACAGCTACGTGGTCTACGAGGCGGATGGCGGGCAGTGTGCGATTGTCGATCCGGTGCTCGATTACGACGGGGCCTCCGGGCGTACCGCGACCACCCAGGCCGACAAAATCATCGCCTTCGTCCGCGCCCGTCACTTGCAGGTGCAATGGCTGCTGGAAACCCACGCCCACGCCGATCACCTGTCCGCCGCTCCCTACCTGCGCGGGCAACTGGGCGGCAAGATCGCCATTGGCGAGTCGATCAGCAAGGTGCAGGACGTGTTCAAGGCGCTGTTCAATCTGGAGCCTGCCTTTTGCGTCGACGGATCGCAGTTCGATCACCTGTTCGCCCCCGACGAATCGTTCATGATCGGCAACCTCAGGGCCACCGCCCTGCACGTGCCCGGTCATACCCCGGCGGACATGGCCTACCTGATCGGCAACGATGTGATCCTGGTCGGCGACACGCTGTTCATGCCGGACGTGGGCACCGCGCGCTGCGACTTTCCCGGCGGCAATGCCAACCAGATGTACGCCTCGATCCACAAGCTCTTGGCCTTCCCCGCCAGCGTGCGCCTGTACGTGTGCCACGACTACCCGCCCGAGGGCCGTTCCTCCCAGTACATGACGACTGTGGGTGAACAACGCAAAAGCAACATCCACGTGCGCGACGGCATCGACGAAGCCGCCTTCGTCGACATGCGCATCCGGCGTGATGCCGGGCTGGGCATGCCGACGCTGTTGCTGCCGGCGATCCAGGTGAATGTGCGGGCGGGGGACCTGCCGCCGGCCGAAGACAATGGCGTGACCTACCTGAAAATCCCGATCAACAAGCTCTAACCCTGTAGGAGCTGCCGAAGGCTGCGATCTTTTGATCTTCAGCGATCCATCTGTCGCCAGAATCAAAAGATCGCAGCCTTCGGCAGCTCCTACAAGGCGCGATCCTTGATTTTCAGTTACCCAGCGTCAGCCCATTCGCCGGCAACGGCAGCGCGGTCTTATAGCGCACCTGCTTGAGCGCAAAGCTCGAACGGATATTCGCCACCCCCGGCACCTTGGTCAGAAAGTCCATCATGAAGCGCTCCAGCGACTGGATGGTCGGCACCAGCACCCGGATCAGATAGTCCGGGTCGCCGGCCATCAGGTAGCACTCCATCACCTCGGGGCGATCGGAAATCGCTTCTTCGAAATGCTGCAACGCCTCCTCTACCTGCTTTTCCAGGCTGACGTGAATGAACACGTTCACGTGCAATCCCAGCAGGTCGGCATCCAGCAGCGTCACTTGCTCGCGGATCACTCCCAGTTCTTCCATGGCCTTGACCCGGTTGAAACACGGCGTCGGCGACAGGTTCACCGAGCGTGCGAGGTCGGCATTGGTGATGCGGGCGTTCTCCTGAAGGCTGTTGAGAATGCCGATGTCAGTACGGTCCAGTTTACGCATGAGACAAAACCACCTGTTTTTTATGCTTATGCAGGTTTTTTATCTGCAAATGACCTTCAACGCAACGAAACAGAGAGAAATATTCTTCTTGGCCGGGCCTATGATTGTTGTAGGACAAGATTTCTTCTACCGAACGAAATCTGTCAGCTCACTACAAGAAATTCACAAGATCGAGCGTAGAAGCCATGACCCAAGCGTACGAACCGCTGCGCCTGCACGTCCCCGAACCCTCGGGCCGTCCAGGATGCAAAACCGACTTCTCCTACCTGCATCTGACCGATGCAGGCACGGTGCGCAAACCCCAAATCGACGTTGAACCGGCTGACACGGCTGATCTGGCCCGCGGCCTGATCCGCGTGCTCGACGACCAGGGCAATGCCCACGGCCCCTGGGCTGAAAACGTGCCAGTGGCGATCCTGCGCAAGGGCATGCGCGCCATGCTCAAGACGCGGATCTACGACAACCGCATGGTGGTCGCCCAGCGTCAGAAAAAGATGTCGTTCTATATGCAAAGCCTTGGCGAAGAAGCCATCGGCAGCGCCCAGGCCCTGGCCTTGAACATCGACGACATGTGCTTCCCGACCTACCGCCAGCAAAGCATCCTGATGGCCCGCGACGTACCGCTGGTCGACCTGATCTGCCAGTTGCTGTCCAACGAGCGCGATCCGCTCAAGGGCCGGCAACTGCCGATCATGTACTCGGTCAAGGACGCCGGTTTCTTCACCATTTCCGGCAACCTCGCCACCCAGTTCATTCAGGCCGTGGGCTGGGGCATGGCCTCGGCGATCAAGGGCGACACCAAAATCGCCTCGGCGTGGATCGGCGACGGCGCCACCGCCGAGTCGGATTTCCACACCGCCCTGACGTTCGCCCACGTGTACCGCGCTCCCGTGATCCTCAACGTGGTCAACAACCAGTGGGCGATTTCCACGTTCCAGGCGATTGCCGGTGGTGAAGCCACCACGTTCGCCGGTCGTGGCGTCGGTTGCGGCATTGCCTCCCTGAGGGTCGATGGCAACGACTTCGTCGCGGTCTACTCCGCTTCTGCCTGGGCCGCCGAACGTGCGCGCCGCGGTCTCGGCCCGACCATGATCGAATGGGTCACCTACCGTGCCGGCCCGCACTCGACCTCCGATGATCCGTCCAAATACCGTCCCGCCGACGACTGGAGCCACTTCCCGCTGGGTGATCCGATTGCACGCCTCAAGCAGCACCTGATCAAGATCGGCCAGTGGTCCGAAGAGGAACACGCCGCCGTCAGCGCCGAACTGGAAGCCGAAGTGATCGCCGCACAAAAAGAAGCCGAACAGTACGGCACCCTCGCCGGCGGCCAGATTCCGAGCGCCGCGACCATGTTCGAAGACGTCTACAAAGAGATGCCGGAGCACTTGAAGCGCCAGCGTCAGGAGTTGGGGATCTGACATGAACGATCACAACAACAAAATCGAGCTGGAAACCGCCATGACCACGACCACCATGACCATGATCCAGGCCCTGCGCTCGGCCATGGATGTGATGCTTGAACGTGACGACAACGTCGTGGTCTTCGGCCAGGACGTGGGCTACTTCGGCGGCGTGTTCCGCTGCACCGAAGGCCTGCAGAGCAAATACGGCACCTCCCGGGTGTTCGACGCGCCGATTTCCGAAAGCGGCATCGTCGGTACCGCCGTGGGCATGGGTGCCTACGGTCTGCGCCCGGTGGTGGAGATCCAGTTCGCCGACTACGTGTACCCGGCCTACGATCAGATCATTTCCGAAGCCGCCCGCCTGCGTTATCGCTCGGCTGGCGAGTTCACCGCACCGATGACCCTGCGCATGCCCTGCGGCGGCGGCATCTACGGCGGCCAGACCCACAGCCAGAGCATCGAGGCACTCTTCACTCAGGTGTGCGGTCTGCGCACCGTCATGCCGTCCAACCCCTACGACGCCAAAGGCCTGTTGATCGCCTCCATCGAAAACGATGACCCGGTGATCTTCCTTGAGCCCAAACGCCTGTACAACGGTCCCTTCGACGGCCACCACGAACGCCCGGTAACCCCGTGGTCGAAACACCCCGCGGCACAGGTGCCGGACGGTTACTACACCGTACCACTGGACGTTGCTGCGATCGCCCGTCCGGGCAAGGACGTCACCGTGCTGACCTATGGCACCACCGTCTACGTGTCGCAAGTAGCCGCTGAAGAAAGCGGCGTCGATGCCGAAGTCATCGACCTGCGCAGCCTGTGGCCGCTGGACCTGGAAACCATCGTCAAATCCGTGAAGAAAACCGGCCGCTGCGTCGTGGTTCATGAAGCCACCCGCACCTGCGGTTTCGGCGCCGAACTGGTGTCGCTGGTGCAAGAGCATTGCTTCCATCACCTGGAAGCGCCGATCGAACGCGTCACCGGTTGGGACACCCCTTACCCGCACGCGCAAGAGTGGGCGTATTTCCCAGGCCCGTCCCGAGTGGGCGCGGCGTTGAAACGGGTCATGGAGGTCTGAATGGGCACGCACGTCATTAAAATGCCGGACATTGGTGAAGGCATTGCAGAAGTTGAATTGTCACAGTGGCACGTCAAGGTCGGCGACATCGTCGTCGAAGATCAGGTACTGGCCGATGTCATGACCGATAAAGCGATGGTGGATATTCCGTCGCCGGTGCATGGCAAGGTGATTGCCCTTGGCGGCCAGCCGGGCGAAGTCATGGCGGTCGGCAGCGTGCTGATCAGCATTGAAGTCGAAGGCGCGGGCAACGTTAAGGAATCGGCGCAACCGGCACCTGTTAAAGAAGCCCCGATGGCCGCAGTCAAAGTTGAAGCCGTGGCTGAAAGCAAACCGGCCGCTGCCCCGGCGCCGAAAGCTGCCGTTTGCCAGGGCCCGATGGTCGCTCGCGAAGCCGATGAGCGTCCGCTGGCCTCCCCGGCCGTGCGCAAGCATGCGCTGGACCTCGGTATTCAGTTGCGCCTGGTGCGTGGCACCGGCCCGGCCGGCCGCATACTGCACGAAGATCTCGAAGCCTACCTGGCTCAGGGTCAGTCGAACGCTTCGGCACCGGTGGCGGCAGCTTACGCCCAACGTACCGATGAGCAGCAGATCCCGGTGATCGGCATGCGCCGCAAGATCGCCCAGCGCATGCAAGACGCCACCCAGCGTGCCGCCCACTTCAGTTATGTCGAAGAAATCGACGTGACGGCTGTGGAAGAGCTGCGCGCGCACCTCAACGAAAAACATGGCGCCACCCGTGGCAAGCTGACTTTGCTGCCATTCCTGGTCCGCGCCCTGGTCGTCGCCCTGCGTGACTTCCCGCAGATGAACGCCCGTTACGACGACGAAGCCCAGGTCATTACCCGCCTCGGTGCGGTACACGTCGGCGTCGCGACCCAGAGCGATGTCGGCCTGATGGTGCCGGTGGTGCGTCACGCCGAAGCCCGCAGCCTGTGGGACAGCGCGACGGAAATCGCTCGTCTGGCCAGCGCTGCACGCAATGGCAAGGCCAGCCGCGATGAGTTGTCCGGCTCGACCATCACCCTGACCAGCCTCGGCGCCTTGGGCGGCATCGTCAGCACGCCGGTGCTGAACCTGCCGGAAGTGGCGATCGTCGGTGTGAACAAGATCGTCGAACGGCCAATGGTGATCAAAGGCCAGATCGTGATCCGCAAGATGATGAACCTCTCCAGCTCCTTCGATCACCGCGTGGTCGACGGCATGGACGCGGCGCTCTTCATCCAGGCCATTCGTGGCTTGCTCGAACAACCTGCGACCCTGTTTGTGGAGTAAGTCATGCAGACCCTCAATACCACACTGTTGATCATCGGCGGCGGCCCCGGCGGTTATGTGACCGCGATCCGTGCCGGCCAGTTGGGCATCCCGACCATTCTGGTGGAAGGCCAATCCCTGGGCGGCACCTGCCTGAACATCGGCTGCATTCCGTCCAAGGCGCTGATTCATGTCGCCGAGCAGTTCCACCAGACCCGGCATCACAATCAGCATTCGGCCCTGGGCATCAGCGTTTCGGCACCGACCCTCGATATCACCAAGAGCGTCGAGTGGAAGGACGGCATCGTCGATCGCCTGACCACCGGCGTCGCGGCGCTGCTGAAAAAGAACAAGGTTCAGGTCGTACAAGGCTGGGCCAAGGTCATCGACGGCAAGACCGTGGACGTCGGCGACACGCGCATCCAGTGCGAACACCTGGTGCTGGCTACCGGCTCCAGGAGCGTCGACCTGCCGATGCTGCCAATTGGCGGGCCGATCATCTCGTCCACCGAAGCCCTGGCGCCGACCTCCGTGCCCAAGCGCTTGATCGTGGTCGGCGGCGGTTACATCGGCCTGGAGCTGGGCATTGCCTATCGCAAGCTCGGCGCCGAAGTCAGCGTGGTGGAAGCGCAGGAGCGCATCCTGCCGGCCTACGACGCCGAACTGACCCAGCCTGTGCACGACGAACTGAAAAAACTCGGCGTGAAGCTTTACTTGAAACACAGCGTGCAAGGCTTTGATTCTTCTAACAATACCTTGCAGGTACTGGAACCGGACGGCGAGACCCTGAACCTGGAAACCGATCAGGTGCTGGTGGCCGTCGGTCGCAAGCCGAACACCCAGGGCTGGAATCTCGAAGCGCTGAACCTGGACATGAACGGTTCGTCGATCAAGATCGACAGCCGCTGCCAGACCAGCATGCGCAACGTCTATGCCATCGGCGACCTGAGCGGCGAACCGATGCTCGCGCACCGGGCCATGGCCCAGGGCGAGATGGTCGCCGAGCTGATCAGCGGTAAATCCCGCGAGTTCAACCCCACCGCCATCGCCGCCGTATGCTTCACCGACCCGGAACTGGTGGTGGTCGGCAAGACCCCGGACGAAGCCAAGGCCGCAGGCTGGGACTGCATCGTGTCCAGCTTCCCGTTCGCCGCCAATGGCCGGGCGATGACGCTGGAATCGAAAAGCGGCTTCGTGCGCGTGGTCGCCCGTCGCGACAATCATGTGATTGTCGGTTGGCAGGCGGTGGGCGTCGGCGTGTCGGAGCTGTCCACGGCGTTTGCCCAGAGCCTGGAGATGGGCGCACGCCTGGAAGACATCGGCGGCACCATCCATGCGCATCCGACGCTGGGTGAGGCGGTGCAGGAAGCGGCGTTGCGGGCCCTTGGCCACGCATTGCACCTGTAGGAGCGAGCTCGCTCGCGAAAAACGTCAGGACAACGCGGTCATTCAGACGAGACGCGTTATCGTTGACGTCCATCGCGAGCAAGCTCGCTCCTACAAGGAACGCAATCTGGGCTGCGAAATGGGCCCGGAATGAAGTATTGTTGTCCCCATCCAAAAAACGTCAGAAGCCTTGAACCGTTTCGGCGGTTGTTAAGTGATAGAGGGTGTCATGGGTAACGAAAGCATTAATTGGGACAAGCTGGGTTTTGACTACATCAAGACCGACAAGCGCTATCTGTCGCACTGGCGTAATGGCGAGTGGGACAAAGGCACCCTGACCGAAGACAACGTGCTGCACATCAGCGAAGGCTCCACTGCCCTTCACTATGGCCAGCAGTGCTTCGAAGGCCTGAAGGCCTACCGCTGCAAGGACGGTTCGATCAACCTGTTCCGGCCGGACCGGAACGCCGCACGCATGCAGCGCAGCTGCGGTCGCCTGCTGATGCCGCAGGTGTCCACCGAACAATTCGTCGAAGCCTGCAAGGACGTGGTCCGCGCCAACGAGCGTTTCATCCCGCCGTACGGCACCGGCGGCGCGCTGTACCTGCGCCCGTTCGTGATCGGCGTGGGTGACAACATCGGCGTGCGTACCGCGCCGGAGTTCATCTTCTCGATCTTCTGCATCCCGGTCGGCGCCTACTTCAAGGGCGGCCTGACCCCGCACAACTTCCTGATCTCCAGCTACGACCGCGCCGCGCCACAAGGCACCGGCGCCGCCAAGGTCGGTGGCAACTACGCCGCCAGCCTGATGCCGGGCTCCCAGGCCAAGAAGGCGCATTTCGCCGACTGCATCTACCTGGATCCGCTGACCCATACCAAGATCGAGGAAGTCGGTTCGGCCAACTTCTTCGGGATCACCCACGACAACAAGTTCGTGACCCCGAACTCGCCATCGGTACTGCCGGGCATCACCCGTCTGTCGCTGATCGAACTGGCCAAATCGCGCCTGGGCCTGGAAGTGATCGAGGGCGACGTGTTCATCGACAAGCTCTCCGACTTCAAGGAAGCCGGTGCTTGCGGTACCGCTGCGGTGATCACGCCGATTGGCGGCATCAACTACAACGACCACCTGCACGTGTTCCACAGCGAAACCGAAGTCGGCCCGATCACCCAGAAGCTCTACAAAGAGCTGACCGGCGTGCAAACCGGCGACATCGAAGCGCCAGCGGGCTGGATCGTCAAGGTTTGATCTGACGCCAGACGCACAAAAGCCCCCCATCGGGTGACCGATGGGGGGCTTTTTGTTTGCATTGTACTGACAAACCCACCACGCCCCCTGTGGGAGCGAGCCTGCTCGCGATGACGGCATTTCATTCAACACAAAGACAACTGGAATACACGTATCGTCAGTCAGCGAATATTCCCGAACTCCACCGAACCTGCCGTAATTTGCGAAACTTTGACATTACCCTCAACCACCAACGGCAATTCGATTCCAAACCGCCTTCCAAACTCCTTGCACCCCAACGCCGTCAACGCCAACGCGCGACTGTCCAGATCCTGGGTCACCCACTTGCGCTTGAGCGCCGTTTGCAGCAATGCCGCGCCCAGCGATCCGCCCAGATGCGGCCGACGCATGCTCCAGTCCAGGCACGGGCAGGCAAAGCGGCGGCGTAAGGTGCTCAAGTCCTGTACCTCGATCCCGAGCCCCTGAAACATTGCCGAGCCACTGTCACTCAAGCGATAGGCCTGTTCGTCGGTTTCCTCAAGCCAGCCCGCTTCGAGCATCCGGTCATGCAACAGCACCGCCAGGGTGCCCGCCATGTGGTCGTAGCAGGTGCGGGCAAACTGCAGGCGATCCGGGGTACGCGACTGGAAGCCCGGCGCGGTGTTCTGGCCGATCACCATCAGCGCCTCCAGGGCCTGGGCCACGCGCTTGTCCGCCAGGCTGTAATAGCGATGACGTCCCTGAACGTGCAACCGTACCAGCGCCAGCTCCTTGAGTTTGGCCAGGTGGGCACTGGCCGTCGACGCGCTGACTTCGGCCACCGCCGCCAGTTCGGTGCTGGTGCGGGCGTGGCCGTCCATCAGCGAACAGAGGATTTTCGTCCGTGCAGGCTCGGCGATGGCTGCCGCCACCTGCGAGACGCCAATGTCGTGTTGTTCTGCGCTCATATTTCGCTCCCGGACGAATCAATGCCCTTTCGGACTGGAGATAGTAGCAACACTTTCCGACAACAAAAGGCTCTCACCCATGGACCCGATCATCGCTACGACCCATGCCGATCCCTATCCCTACTACGCACAACTGCGTGCCGAAGGCGGGCTGGTTTTTCATCCGGGGCTGAACCTGTGGGTGGCCAGCAGCGCCCGGGCGGTGGCCGCCGTGCTGGCGCATTCCGATTGCCACGTTCGCCCCGCGCAGGAGCCAGTCCCCAAGGCGATTGCCGATGGCATTGCCGGCCAGGTGTACGGTCAATTGATGCGCATGAATGAGGGCGAGCGCCAGCGTTGCCCACGGTCGGCGATTGCGCCGGGTCTGGAGTTGATCGATGCGCGGGAAGTCGAGGCTCTGGTCAGCGCCCGATTGAACACCGCCGATGCCGCCGGCCTGTACAACGCCATGTTCCGTGGGCCGGTGTGCGTGGTGGCGGCGTTGTTGGGATTCACCCCGGCTCAGGGCCGTGTCATCAGCGAACTGACGGCGGATTTCGTGGCTTGCCTGTCGCCCCTGAGTACTGCGGCGCAGCTGACCGCCGCCCACGCTGCCGCCGAACAGTTGAGCGGTTATTTCGTCGAATTGCTCGACGATCCGCACAACCACAGCCAATTGCTTGCAGGTATCCGACAGCGCTTCGCGTCCGGTGCGCCGCAAACGTTGATTGCCAATCTGATCGGCCTGTTCTCCCAGACCTTCGAGGCCACTGCAGGGCTAATCGGCAACGCCGTGCTGGCATTGATTCAACAGCCGTCGTTGCGCAGTGAGCCAACCCCTGTCGAATACCTGCTGGCCGAAGTGCAGCGCTTCGACCCGCCGGTACAGAACACCCGCCGCTTCGTCGCCGCCCCCTGCGAGATTGACGGGGTGAGGCTGAATGCCGCAGACGTGATCCTGGTGTTGCTGGCCTCGGCCAATCGCGACCCGCAGCTCAACGACAACCCCGATACCTTCCTGCTCGATCGCCCGAACCGGCGCAGCTTCACCTTTGGTGCGGGGCGCCATCAATGCCCGGGGCAACGCCTGGCGTTATGCATTGCCGGCGCTACCGTCCGGCAAGTTCTGGCGATGAAGCCGGCACTGGATCGCCTGAGCTGGCATTACCGCCCGTCCGTGAATGGACGGATTGCGCTGTTCGGTGACTGAGCGAAAACCGCTCAAGCAGTGCGGTATTCGACGGTCAGGTGAGACAACTCATGGACCGGCGCCAGGCGTTCGCGAATGGTGTCGGCACTGACATTGGCTGCCGCCACGACGCTGACAATCGCGGCCCGCGCCTGCGGGCCGACCTGCCACACATGCAGATCGCTGATACGCACATCGTCCGACTTGAGCAATTCGCGAATCTCATCGGCAACATGGGCATCGGTGACGTCGAGCAACACCGCAGCGCTGGCACGCAACAATCCAACGGCCCATTTCGCGATCACGATGGCGCCGACAATACCCATCACCGGGTCCAGCCACACCCACCCCAGATAACGCCCCGCCAGCAACGCGGCAATCGCCAGCACCGACGTCAAGGCGTCGGCCAACACATGGACGTAGGCCGAGCGCAGGTTGTTGTCGTGATGGTGATGATGGCCGTGGCTGTGATCGTGGCCATGATGACCGTGGTCGCCCGCCAGCAAAAAGGCACTGACGATGTTTACCGCCAGCCCCACTACCGCAATCACCGTCGCTTCAGTGAATGCCACGGTGGTTGGCTGAAACAGGCGAAAAACGGACTCACCGGCAATGCCGATCGCCACCAGCCCCAGCACCATGGCCGAGGCAAAACCGGCCAGGTCCCCGACCTTGCCGGTGCCGAAGCTATAGCGCGCGTTATTGGCATTGCGCCGTGCGAACCCATAGGCCGCCGCCGCGATACCCAAGGCCCCGGCATGGGTGGCCATGTGAAAACCATCGGCCAGCAACGCCATGGAACCGGTGATGTAACCGGCAGCGATTTCGCCAATCATCATCACAAACGTCAGCGCCACCACCCATAAGGTGCGACGGGCGTTTTCATCATGGGAAGCGCCGAGAAATACATGGTCGTGAGAAAAGCGCGAAGCCTGGGGTGTCTGTGTCATGGGGTTCGGGCCTCTATTTGGCATAACGACGGATGGCCAGCAACAGGTCTTCCACGCCCTGGGCGCGTTCTTCATCGCTCAGGCCCGGATGGGCCACGTGCTCGCGGGCGTGGGCGTCGATGAACTGCTCCAGCAGACCATTGACCGCGCCCCGGATCGCGGCCACCAGATGCAGGGTCTTGGCGCAATCGGCATCGGACTCGAGCGCCCGCTCCACGGCTTCCACCTGACCGGCAATCCGCCTCACCCGCTTGATCAAGTCATCTTTGTGTTCGTGAATGTGCGACATACCTATACCCCCTACCCCTATATGGCGCATATGGTCGCCGATAGAGCGGAGCTCTGGCAAGCTACAAGTCAATCATCCCGCGTCAGCACTTCCAGCAGTTCAATTTCGAAGATCAGGTTCGAATTCGGCGTGATCTTGCCCATGGTGCGTTCGCCATAGGCCAGATGCGCCGGCACCAGCAACTTGCGCTTGCCACCGACCTGCATGCCCATGATGCCCAAGTCCCAGCCCTTGATAACCCGACCGGTACCGATCACGCACTGGAAGGGCTTGCCACGACTATAGGAAGAATCGAATTCGGTCCCGTCCTCCAGCCAGCCACGGTACTGGGTGGTGATCAGTGCGCCTTTGACGGCGGCTTTTCCGTCACCCACTTGCAGATCGATTACCTGAAGCTCGTCATTCATTGAATTCACTCGTATGTTCACTCGCCCTCAAGGGCCTGATGGGCGCCGTTTTCCCAGATTTGCCCTCGATTGGCAACCATTGCCTGCTCGCGAAGGCGACGGCACGACTGCATTGAGGTAACTGACATCCCACGGTAGATCTTCAGCGAGCCCAGCCTTTATCCTTGACGCCCCCGCTGTGTCGAGTTCTGGAGTTTCGTCCATGCCCCATGAAGGCAACCTGCTACAAGCCGCTGTCGTATTTCTGATGGCGGCCGTGCTCATCGTTCCCTTGGCCAAGCGCCTGCAACTGGGGGCAGTTCTGGGCTACCTGTTTGCCGGGGTGATCATCGGCCCGTCAGTGCTGGGCCTGATCGACAACCCGCAAAGCGTCGCTAACATTTCCGAACTCGGCGTGGTGTTGCTGCTGTTCATCATCGGCCTGGAACTGTCGCCGCGACGCTTGTGGGTGATGCGCAAATCAGTGTTCGGCGTCGGTCTGGCGCAAGTGCTGCTCACTGGCACGGTGATTGGCGTTGTGGCGCTGTGGCTGTTTGGCCAGCCGTTGAACACCGCGATCGTCCTCGGCCTGGGCCTGGCGCTGTCGTCCACGGCATTCGGCCTGCAAAGCCTGGCCGAACGCAAGGAACTGACCAGCCCCCACGGGCGGCTCGCGTTCGCCATCCTGTTGTTTCAGGACATCGCCGCAATCCCCTTGATCGCCATGGTGCCGTTGCTGGCCGGTGGCGATCACAGCACCACCGCCAGTGAAAACCTGAACCACGGCCTGCAAGTGCTGGCCAGCATCGCCGTGGTGGTGATCGGCGGGCGTTATCTGCTGCGACCGGTGTTTCGCGTGGTGACCAAAACCGCACTGCCAGAAGTCTCAACCGCCACGGCGTTGCTGGTGGTGATCGGCACGGCCTGGCTGATGGAACTGGTCGGCATTTCCATGGCCCTGGGCGCCTTCCTCGCCGGCCTGCTGCTGGCGGATTCCGAGTATCGCCATGAACTGGAAGCCCAGATCGAACCGTTCAAGGGCCTGTTGCTCGGGCTGTTTTTCATCAGCGTCGGCATGGGTGCGAACCTGAGCCTGTTGCTGAGCACACCGGTCGCAGTGCTGGGCCTGACTCTGCTGTTGATCGCGATCAAACTGCCGCTGCTGTTTATTGTTGGTCGCCTGGCCGGCGGCTTGAACAAGGTCAGTGCGATCCGCCTGGGTATCGTGTTGGCGGCCGGTGGTGAATTTGCCTTTGTGGTGTTCAAGATCGGTCGCGATCATGGGCTGTTCGCGGCGCAACTGTATGACTTGCTGGTGTTGACCATCACCCTGTCCATGGCCGTGACACCGCTGTTGCTGCTGATTTGCGCGCAGTTGGTCAGCCCGAAAGTGCAACCGGTGGAAGTACCGGAGAAGTTCCGCGAAATCGACACCGACGCGCCACGGGTGGTGATCGCCGGCATGGGTCGCATGGGCCAGATCATTGCGCGGATTTTGCGCGCACAGAACATCAAGTTCGTGGCCCTCGACACCTCGGTGGAAACCATCGAACTGTCCCGCAGCTTTGGTGGCGTGCCGGTGTTCTATGGCGACCCGATGCGCCCGGAAATACTCAGCGCGGCCAAGGTCGGGGAAGCCGAGTATTTCGTGATCGCCACCGACGACCCGGACACCAACATCAAGACCGCCGAACTGGTGCGCAAGCTCTATCCGCATATGAAGATCATCGCCCGTGCCCGTAACCGTCAGCATGTGCACCGGCTGATGGACGTCGGCGCTCACGCCGTGCGCGAAACCTATTATTCGAGCCTGGAAATGAGCCGGCAAACCCTGATCGGCCTGGGATTGACCCAGGCCCAGGCGGATGCGCGGATCAAGCGCTTCAAGCAGCACGACGAAGTGGTGCTTGAAGCCCAGCATGCGGTGTATGACGACGCGGTGAAAGTGCTGCAGACGGCGCAGGAAGCCCGGGCGGAACTGGCCAGGTTATTCGAGTCGGATCAACTGCAGGAGCAAGCGGGAAAGAATTGAGGTGAATTTGAGGACGCCTTCGCGAGCAGGCTCGCTCCCACACTGGATCTTTGTCGCTTATACGCTCTTCTGTAGGAGCGAGCCTGCTCGCGATGAACGATGACGCGGTGTGATGGATCAACAACAATCGCCAAGGAGCCACCATGGCTGACAAACCCTCTCCGGCCCTCAAGGAAATCTTCAACGCCGAGCGCCTCCAGCACATCGCCAGCGAAATGACCGCGGTCTATCCGCCATTCGAGGCCAGGCGTTTCCTGAAGCTGGCCCAGTCCGGCCTGGCGGATCTCAGCGTCATGCAGCGCATGGCCCGGGTCAGCGAGTGCCTGCACGCCGTGCTCCCCCTGGACTACGAGGCGTCGCTGCAAGTGCTGCGCGCCCTCGCCCCGCGCCTCAACAGCGGCTTCGTCAGCATGTGCCTGCCGCACTATGTCGCCAGCTACGGCGCCCATGCGTTCGATCAGTCAATGGACGCGCTGAAGTATTTCACCGCCTTCGGCTCCTCGGAATTCGCGATCCGTCATTTTCTGCGCAGCGACCTCGAACGCTCACTCAAGCTGATGCGCGACTGGTCGCTGGATGACAACGAACATGTACGCCGCCTGGCCAGCGAAGGCTGCCGGCCACGCCTGCCCTGGTCATTCCGGCTGGAGCCCATCCAGGCCGATCCGGCACTCGCCGCGAACATCCTCGACAACCTCAAGGCCGACACCAGCCTGTACGTGCGCAAATCCGTGGCCAACCACCTCAACGACATCACCAAGGATCACCCCGACTGGGTGCTGGACCTGATCGAAGGCTGGGCGCTGGACAACAGGCACAGCGCATGGATCGCCAGACACGCCCTGCGCAGCCTGATCAAACAGGGCAACCGGCGGGCACTGGCGATTATCGGCGCGGGCGGCAAGCCCGAAGTCGAGATCGTCGGTGTGAAAGTCGAACCGCCGGTCATTGGCCTGGGAGAAAAAATCACCCTGTCGTTTGCCGTCAAATCCACCGTTGCAAGCAGTCAGCGTCTGGTGATCGACTATGCCATCGACTACGTCAAGGCCAATGGAAGCACCTCGGCGAAGGTGTTCAAGCTCAAGGCGCTGACCCTACCCGGCAACGCCGTCGAAGCCGTCAGCCGTGGTCAGCAGATCAAGGAGCTCACTACCCGCCGGCATTATGCGGGGCGCCATGCGGTGCATGTCATGGTCAATGGTGAAAGGCTGGCCAGCACGGCGTTCGAGATTCTTGCTTGAACCTCAAGATGGATATTGGATGTGCTGCCGCCTTCGCGAGCAGGCTCGCTCCCACAGGGGAGCGCATTCCAATGTGGGAGCGAGCCTGCTCGCGAAGGCGTCAGCTCAGGCACCGCCCAACAACAACCCCTGCTCCCGCTCACACAACTGCACCACATAATCCCACAACACCCGCAACCGCACCGATTTGTGCAGCTCCCGGCGGGTGCTGATCCAATAGCTGCGCTGGATGCTTTCGTCCGGCAACAATGGCACCAGCCCCGGATCAGCACTGGCCATGTAGCACGGCAGCACGGCAATCCCCAATCCCGAGCGCGCCGCCTGTTGCTGGGCGATCACGCTGGTGCTGTGAAACACCACCTGCGGATTGCGGCAGAAGCTGTTGAGGAACATCAGTTCCTGGCTGAACAGCAAATCATCGACATAGCCGATCCACGCATGACGCCCCAGGTCCTCGCGACTGCGCAACGGCGGCGAGCGGTCGAGATAGTCCTGGCTGGCATAGAGCGCCAGGCGATAGTCGGTGAGTTTGCGGGTGACCAGCATGTCGGCGGCCGGCCGCTCGAGGTGGATGCTGATTTCCGCCTCGCGATTGAGGATGCTGACAAAACGTGGCACCGCCACCAGTTCCACCTCCAGCCCCGGATAGCGTTCGAACAAGCCGTTCATGCGACTGGCGAGGAACATGATGCCCAGCCCTTCGGTCACCCCGACGCGGATCTTGCCCAGTGGCGCGGTGGACTGGGTGATTTCCTCCTGGGCCAGCAACGCCACGTTCTCCATCGCCTCGGCGTGTTTAAGCAACGCCTCGCCCGCCGGGGTCATCTCATATCCCTGGGCATGTTGAACGAACAACGCCGTGCCGAGGCTCTTTTCGATGGCCTCGATGTGCCGCGCCACGGTGGCATGGGTGGTGTTCAGGCGGCGGGCGGCCGTGAGCAAACGCCCGCTGCGCTGCAATTCGAGAAAAAACCGCAGGTCATTCCAGTCGAACATGAATCGTCCTTGTTCTTTGCCGTTCGGGATGCTGTTTAAAAACGCACAGCGGCTGCGCAAAAACTAACATTCTTTTGACGAAAGCTAACAACTAGGATGACAGACAACAAGAACAACAAAACGAGATCAGGGATGCAGACTTCTCTGGATGAATACGATTACATCGTGGTCGGGGCCGGGCCGGCCGGGTGTCTGTTGGCCAATCGACTGTCGGCCAACCCGCAACATCGCGTGTTGCTGCTCGAAGCCGGTGGCCGCGACAACTATGCGTGGATTCACATCCCCGTGGGTTACCTGTTCTGCATCGGCAACCCGCGCACCGACTGGTGCTTCAAGACCGAAGCGCAACCGGGCTTGCAAGGTCGGGCCCTGAGCTACCCGCGCGGCAAGGTGCTGGGTGGCTGCTCATCGATCAACGGCATGATCTACATGCGCGGCCAGGCCGCTGACTACGACCGCTGGGCCGCCGACGGCAACCCTGGCTGGAGCTGGCAAGACGTGTTGCCGCTGTTCAAGCAGAGTGAAAACCACTTTGCCGGCGCCGCCGAATTTCACGGTGCCGCGGGCGAATGGCGAGTCGAACGCCAGCGCCTGTCTTGGCCGATTCTCGATGCGTTCCGCAGCGCCGCAGAACAAAGCGGCATCGCCAGCATCGATGACTTCAACCAGGGCGACAACGAAGGTTGCGGTTACTTCCAGGTAAATCAGAAGGCCGGCATCCGCTGGAACGCGTCCAAGGCCTTTCTCAAACCGGTGCGCCAGCGTCCCAATCTCACCGTGCTGACCGGTGTCGAAGTCGACCGCGTACTGCTGGACAATGGTCGCGCCTCGGCGGTCAGCGCCCGCTGGCAAGGCCAGGCGAAAACCTTCAAGGCGCGCAAGGAAATCGTCCTGTGTGCCGGCTCCGTCGGTTCGCCCAGCATCCTGCAACGCTCCGGTATCGGCCCGCGTCCGCTGCTGGAACGGCTGGGCATTGGCGTCACCCATGAGCTACCCGGTGTGGGTGGCAACCTGCAGGATCACCTGCAACTGCGGCTGATCTACAAGCTGGAAAATGCCCGCACCCTGAATCAGATTGCCGGCAGCCTGTGGGGCAAGCTGGGCATGGGCCTGCGCTACCTGTATGACCGCAGCGGTCCGCTGTCCATGGCGCCGAGCCAGTTGGGCGCCTTTGCCCGCTCGGGGCCGGAGCAGACTTCAGCCAACCTCGAATATCACGTACAACCGCTGTCGCTGGAGCGTTTTGGCGAACCGTTGCACGCGTTCCCGGCGTTCACCGCTTCGGTCTGCGATTTGCGCCCGCAAAGCCGTGGCCGGGTGGACATCCGCTCGGCCAACCCGCAAGAAGCACCACTGATTCAACCCAATTACCTGAGCCACCCGGAAGACCTGCGGGTCGCCGCCGATGCCATTCGACTGACCCGGCGCATCGTCGCCGCGCCGGCCCTGCGCCCCTTCAATCCCGTGGAATATCTGCCCGGCGACAGCCTGCAAAGCGAAGAACAGCTGCACGAAGCCGCCGCGCGGATCGGCACCACGATTTTCCATCCGGTGGGTACCTGCCGCATGGGCAACGACGCCGACGCCGTGGTCGATGCGCAGCTCAAGGTCCATGGCATCCCCGGCCTGCGCATCGCCGACGCCTCGATCATGCCGCGCATCACCTCGGGCAACACCTGCTCGCCGACGCTGATGATTGCCGAGAAGGCGGCGCAGATGATCCTCAACTCCGCTGCAAACACAATCCCTGTAGGAGCGAGCCTGCTCGCGAAAGCGGTGGATCAGCCAGCATAAACGTTGAATGGAACGACGCCATCGCGAGCAGGCTCGCTCCTACAAGGAACACGCAACACCAGTGGAACAACAAAAACAATCACTGTGAGGGATACCGGTATGTCAGAACACGCTCAGTCCCTGGAAGCCGTGCGCAGCGCGGGCACCAGTCAGGAAACCCAGAAAGTCATCTTTGCCTCGTCCCTCGGGACGGTCTTCGAGTGGTACGACTTTTTCCTCTATGGCGCCCTCGCGGCGGTGATCAGCAAGCAATTTTTCGCCGGGGTCAACGACACCACGGCGTTTATCTTTGCGCTGATGGCCTTCGCCGCCGGCTTCATCGTCCGGCCGTTCGGTGCGCTGGTGTTCGGGCGGCTGGGGGACATGATCGGGCGCAAGTACACCTTCCTCGCCACCATCATCCTCATGGGCCTGGCAACGTTCTGCGTCGGATTGCTGCCGACCTACGCCAGCATCGGCATCGCAGCGCCAATCATCCTGGTGGTGTTGCGCATGCTCCAGGGCCTGGCCCTGGGCGGTGAATACGGCGGCGCCGCGACCTATGTCGCCGAGCACGCGCCCATTGGCAAGCGAGGCTTCCACACCAGCTGGATTCAATCCACCGCGACCCTGGGCCTGCTGCTCTCGCTGCTGGTGGTGCTGGGCTGCCGCTACTTCACCGGCGATCAGTTCGAAGTCTGGGGCTGGCGCATTCCGTTCCTGTTTTCCATCGTGCTGCTGGGCATCTCGACCTGGATTCGCCTGAGCCTGCACGAGTCGCCGGCCTTCGTGAAAATGAAATCGGAAGGCAAGCTGTGTAAACAGCCGATTCGCGACTCCTTCGGTAAGTGGGAAAACCTCAAAGTGGTGTTGATCGCGCTGTTCAGCATCAATGCCGGGCAAGCGGTGACCTTCTACGCCGCGCAATTCTATGTGCTGTTCTTCCTCACCCAGTTCCTGAAAATGGACCCGGCCGTGGCCAACGGTTTGCTGATTGTCAGCGTGATCATTGGCGCCCCCTTCTTCATTTTCTTTGGCTGGCTGTCGGACAAGGTCGGGCGCAAACCGGTGCTGATGATCGGCCTGCTGCTGGCCACCGCGCTGTATTTCCCGATTTTCAAGACCCTGGCCCACTACGCCAACCCGGCCATCGACCAGGCCAGCCGCCAGGCACCGATCACCGTGATGGCCGACCCGGCCACCTGTACCTTCCAGTTCGACCCGGTGGGCAAGGCGAAATTCGACAGCCCGTGCGACAAGGTCAAGACCTTCCTGGTCAAGCAGGGCCTGCCGTACCAGAGCGCAGCGGCCCCGGCCGGCAGTGGCGTGCAGGTCAGCGTCGGCGACGTGAAGATCGATGGTTTCGACGAAGCCGCCCTGCGCGGTGCCGTGACCCTCGCCGGCTACCCGCAACAGGCGGACATGCAGCAGATCAACAAGCCGATGATCGTGGCGCTGATCGTCGCGCTGATCATCATCTCCGCGATGTGCTACGGCCCGCTGGCGGCGCTGATGGTCGAACTGTTCCCGACCCGCATCCGCTACACCTCGATGTCCTTGCCCTATCACATCGGCAACGGCTGGTTCGGCGGCTTTTTGCCGACCGTGTCGTTCGCGCTGGTGGTGTACACCGGGGACATCTTCTACGGGCTGTGGTATCCGGTGGTGATCACCGGGGTGAGCCTGGTGGTGGGAATGCTGTGCTTGCGTGAGACGCGCAACGTCGATCTCGACAAGAACTGAGGCAAGGCCTGGCGACGAGGGAGCAGGCTCCCTCGTCGCGCCCCGATCAGCCCCAATCAAACCTCGGCATCGAGCAACTCGAACTTCACTTGATCCGGGTAGAACGCCACATACTCACGAATCTGTTCGACAGACACCTTGGGATTCTCGTAACTCCACGCCGCGTTGGCAGCTTCATACCCTGGCACCTGCAAACTGAAATAGCTGGCATCGCCCTTGTACGGGCAATAACTGGTGTGGTCGGTGCGGGCGAAATACTTCTCGTCGATATCCTCACGCGGCACGTAGTACACCGGCGGGTAATTGGCCTCCAGCAACACCAGGGCCCGCGCCGAGGCGGCTACTTGAATACCGTGAAACCTTACCAGCAGGCAGCCAGGCTGCTCGGCGATGGTGATGACAGGGCTAGGACCGGAGCTTTTCATGGAATGCGTTCCTCATGACGGTGATGGACCTGCAAATCGATGATGTGGGAGCGTGGCTTGCCCGCGATGGGCTGCGCAGCAGCGCCAAAACCTGAGACCTCGGTGTATCAGGTATAACCCAAGTTTCACCCTCGCGACTGCTTCGCAGCCGAACGGAGCCAGGCCGGCGCAACACACAAAGCTGTACATCCATACAGATAAAGATTGCTCCATCGTCCATCAACCGCCATTCTGTGCATCTCTCGCACATTGATCGACGATGGTGGTTATGCGGCTGTACCTCTGTGAAAAACCTTCCCAGGCCAAAGACATCGCGGCAGTCCTCGGCGCCCGGCGCCGGGGCGATGGCTGTTGGCTGGGAACGGACGTCACGGTGACCTGGTGCATCGGCCATCTGCTGGAAACCGCACCGCCGGACGCCTACGACGCACGCTACAAGCGCTGGGTGCTGGCGGACCTGCCGATCATTCCCGAAAAATGGAAAATGACCGTCAAGCCGCGCACCGCCAGCCAATACAAGGCGGTCAAGCGTCTGCTCGGTGAAGCGTCCGAACTGATCATTGCCACGGACGCCGACCGCGAGGGCGAGATGATCGCCCGGGAACTGGTGGAACATTGCCGCTATCGCGGGCCGATCCGCCGGCTCTGGTTGTCGGCGCTGGACGATGCGTCCATCCGCAAGGCTCTGGCGGCACTCAAACCGGGGAACGAGACCTTCAGCCTCTATCACTCGGCCCTGGGGCGCTCCCGGGCCGACTGGCTGATCGGCATGAACATGAGTCGGCTGTTCACCTTGCTGGGGCGCCAGTCTGGCTATCAAGGCGTGTTGCCGGTCGGCCGGGTGCAAACGCCGACCTTGCGCCTGGTGGTGGATCGCGATCGCAGCATCGCCGACTTCGTGCCCGTCCCCTATTGGGCCATCGACGTGCAACTGCTGCACAACGGCACCGCGTTCACCGCTCAATGGCGCGCGGCATCCGAGGTTTGCGACGATCAGGACCGCTGCCTGAATCAGGCGCTGGCGCAACAAGCGGCGGCCGCCATGAGCGGCGCGGCCAGTGCGCGGGTGATCAAACTGCGCACCGAGCGGATGCGCGAAGTGGCCCCGCTGCCGTTCGATCTGGGCACCCTGCAGGAGGTCTGCTCGAAGAAGCTCGGCCTCGGCGCCCAGGAAACCCTCGACATCGCCCAGGCGCTGTACGAAACCTACAAAGTCATTACCTATCCACGCAGTGATTGCGGCTACTTGCCCCTCAGCCAGCACAGCGAAGCACCGGCCATCCTGGCGGCACTGCGCCAGGCCGATCCGGCGTTGAACGCCTTGCACGATCACCTGGATCCGCAATGGCGCTCACGGGCCTGGAACGATGCTAGGGTCAGCGCTCACCACGGCATCATTCCCACTGCTGCGGCGAAGAATCTCGACAAGCTGGCGGGCAAACAGCGCGCGGTCTACACCCTGATCCGTGCTCGATACCTGGCGCAGTTCCTGCCCAATCACGAGTACGACCGCACCCAGGCCGACTTCGACTGCGCCGGCGAGGCCTTACGCGCTGTCGGCAAGCAGATCATCGAGCCGGGCTGGAAACGCGCCCTGCCCGAAGCGCTGGCGCAGGCCAAGGGGCGCGAAGCTCCCGCGCCGCAGACCCTACCCAACCTGGCCGAAGGCATCGATTGCGCAGTGGCCGGCGTGCGACTCAAGGACCTCTGGACCCAGCCGCCGAAGCCGTTCACTGAAGGCGATCTGATCAAGGCGATGAAGAATGTCGCCAAACTGGTGGAAGACCCGCTACTCAAGCAAAAACTCAAGGACACCACCGGCATCGGCACCGAAGCGACTCGCGCGTCGATCATCCAGGGCCTGCTCGACCGTGGCTATCTGGTCAAGAACGGCAAGGCCCTGGCCGCGACGCCAGCCGCGTTCAGCCTGATCGACGCCGTACCGCGGGCCATCGCCGATCCGGGCACCACGGCGATCTGGGAACAGGCCCTGGACATGGTGCAAAGCGGGGAAATGAGCCTGGAAGAATTCGTCACCAAACAGGCGGCGTGGATGAGCAAGCAAGTCAGCCGTTGCGCCGGGCTGAGCATGACCATCAGCGGCCCACCGCCCACCGGTTCCGCCGCAGCCCCATGGAAGAAAAAACGTAAAGGCGCCCCGCGCAAACCAGCGAGCGGTACCAAGCGCAGGTCAAAACCGGCAAGCAACACGTAAACCTGACACCGAACCCTGTGGCGAGGGAGCTTGCTCCCACTGGGCCGCAAAGCGGCCCCCAAAAACCAAAACAGGGACTGCTGCGCCCGAACGCGGACCGGTCCAGCGGGAGCAAGCTCCCTCGCCACGGATCGTGCGACGCCGGCCATAATCAATTGTGTCCCTTGGCCTGTCAGGAGCCACTTCGAATGTCTTCGATAGAACTGCACGCCGCCCAACGCGATGAGCTGGAAACCATCGAGAACCTGATGCAGTTCTACGCCTACGACTTCAGCGAATGGTTGCCGCTGAAACTGGGCGAATACGGTTTCTTCAACATCCTGCCCATGCCGGACTACTGGCGAAACCCGGCCACCCGCCCCTTCCTGATCAAGGTCGACGCAGAACTGGCCGGCTTCGTAACCGTGGATAACCAGACCCATCTACCCGGTGCCGAGTACAACATCGGCTATCTGTTTGTCAGTCGACGCTTCCGTGGCCGGGGTGTCGCACGATTTGTCGTTTCCACTCTCTTGAGCCAATTCCCCGGTCAATGGCAGATTTTCCACATCGAGGCGAACCAGCCGGCACGCCTGTTCTGGGCCGCCGTGATGCCGGGGCTCGACATTGGCGGACTCACCTTGCATCAGCAGGTGATTGACCGCCATCCCTGCACTTTTTACCGCTTTCAGTGTCCGCCATTGTCGTCCTGACCGACACGCCCTCGACTTCCCCGCTAATTCCCAACAGCATTGTCCGACAATATGTAGTGACCAAAAATATTCACTACAAAACCGTTGACGCCTCCGATTTGCCCTTGCATGATGCAGACGTCTCCCCGATCGGGAGTACAGGCAACACGTTTGAGCAAGCTCGTCTGACCGCCGAGCTGTTTTTCCCGGATACACGCTGCCCACAAGGCAGATTGAAGAAGCTGACCTGGCCTGAACGTCCAGTACAAGGGCGAGAAGTCTTGGCGAGCAATCCTCATGAAGCTTGTGGCCGACCCTGAAAACGTCGGCAGTGGCCTTAAGGTTTTCGCCGCTTCTCTTCGTTGTGACGCTATTGCGTAGCAGTTATTCAACACGACTACATGCAGCAGACGCAGGACCCCGCCCGATAAGGCGGTCGAACGCTGACGTCCTGGTTTCGGTGCCAGGGATCAACTAACCGATGGGCTACCTGTATTAGCGAATCAACTTTGAAAGATCACCAATTGGTCAAGGGGCTTTATGATGAATCTGAACAATCAACCAACTATCGATGAACTGGCTCGTATCTTCGCTGCAAAGAAAGACAGCCACGACAACCATATTCTCTGGATCAGCAAGTGTGGCCAGGTTCATATCGACTGCCTGTCGCCGCACGCCCATGAAGCAGAGTTCGACCAGAACAACCAGAACCTGCTCGCCCGACTGAAGATGTACCGTCGCGGTCAGGGCTATGTCGGCAAGAAGGCCGCGGCCGACAAGGACTTCATCGGTAATGTTCTGCAAACCCTGAAACAGGCCTGGGCCTCGATGCAGGATCAGAACGAAGTTCGGGTGATTGACCGGTTCTACTAATTGAAATGAGTCATTGCTGACTTATTGATAAACAAGGCCTGCTCCCAAAAAGGAGCAGGCTTTTTTATGTCTGCTAAATAACCAATGTGGGAGCAAGCTCGCTCCCACAGGTATTTGGGCCAATCAAAAAAGATCAGCGCCGATCACCAGCTCCACAAACGCCAACGCCGCCGCGCTGTGATAGTTGTTCTTACGCCGTAGCAACGCGGCCCCACGCTCTGGCGCTGCGCCCTGCATGGACAATTTGCGCAATGCCCGATCCTGAGTAGCGATGGGTTCCGGCAGGATGGTGGCGATGGCGCAATGGCGGACGACTTCCAGCAGCGTATTGACCGAATTCACTTCAATCACAACCTTGGGCGTGATGTGCGCCTGAGCGAAATACGCATCGATGCACGTGCGGGTTATGTAGTCGGGGGTCAGCAGGGCGAACTCAAGGCGGGCTATCTCTTCAGCGGACAACGCCGCCTGATGCTCATATAGCGGATGATCGCGCCCAACCATCAACCCCAGGGTTTCGGTAAAGGCCGGAATCGATTCGATGTCGGTGCTTCTCACCTGATCAAACGCGATCGCGATATCCAGCGAATCATCGGCCAGCCCCGCCTCGATCTCGTCCATCGATAGCTCGAAAATCTCCAGATGGATGTTTGGGTAACGCGCCATGTAGTCGCGCACCAGCGGCCCTACCAGATAGGCCATGAAGGTCGGCGTCATGGCCAGGCGCAGGTTCCCGCGGGACAAGTCCTTCACGTCGTGCAACGCACGTTTGCCCGCCTCCAGCTCCACCAGTACCCGCCGCGCGCATGCAATGTAAGCCTCGCCGGCATCGGTGGGTTTGACCGTGCGCGAGGTGCGGTCGAACAGGCTCACACCGAGGGATTCTTCCAGCTGGCGGATCTGCTGCGACAAGGTCGGCTGGGACACGTGCAGCATTTCGGCGGCGCGGGTGAAGCCACCGTGGTCGGCCACTGCCAGCAGATAACGCAAATGTCGAAGCAACATGGGATTCTCAATCTATAGGCGGTACTTATGGATTGCATTGTATATCGGTCTTGGACGCTATGGATGGTTCGGCAGAAGATGGCCCCACACCCAAGCGACACCCCTTCCGATAGGAGAATCACCATGCAACAGTCCCATGCCTACAACGACCCAAGCCTGGCCCTGACCACTTCTGTCCTGGACGCCAAGGCGCGCAAAAACCTGTCGTGGCAGGACCTGGCCGACGGCACAGGTTTGAGCCTGGCCTACGTCACAGCCGCCCTGCTCGGTCAACACCCGCTGCCTGAAAGCGCTGCAAAAGTGGTCGGCGACAAGCTGGAACTGGACGCCGACGCCGTGGCCCGGCTGCAGATCATCCCGCTGCGCGGCAGCCTCTCTGGCGTGCCGACCGACCCGACCATCTACCGCTTCTACGAAATGATCCAGATCTACGGCACTACCCTCAAAGCCCTGGTTCATGAGCAGTTCGGCGACGGCATCATCAGCGCGATCAACTTCAAGCTCGACATGAAGAAAGTCGAAGATCCGGAAGGCGGCTCCCGCGCCGTCATCACCCTCGACGGCAAGTTCCTGCCCCTGCGTCCGTTCTAAGTTGATACCGGCCCGCACGCCCTGTGCGGGCCGAACCCTGCTCATCCATGAGGAAGCGATCATGAAAGCGCTCATCGACGGTTTTTTGAAGTTTCAGAAAGAAGCCTTTGCGCAACGCACCGACCTGTTCAAACACCTGGCCACCACCCAACATCCAGGCACGCTGTTCATCAGCTGTTCCGACAGCCGTGTCGTGCCGGAACTGCTGACCCAACAAGAACCCGGTGAACTGTTCGTGATCCGTAACGCCGGCAACATCGTGCCGTCCTACAGTCCGCATCCGGGTGGTGTGTCGGCCACGGTCGAATACGCCGTCGCTGTGCTCGGCGTGACTGACATCGTGATCTGCGGCCATTCGGACTGCGGCGCCATGACGGCCGTGGCCAAGTGCACCTGCATGGATCACCTGCCCGCCGTCAGCGGCTGGCTGCAACATGCCGAGTCGGCGAAAGTGATCAACGAAGCCCGGCCACACACCAGTGAGGCGGCCAAGGTCAGTTCGATGGTCCGGGAGAATGTCATCGCCCAACTGGCCAACATCCAGACACACCCGTGTGTGCGACTGGCCCAGGAAAAGGGCCTGTTGAACCTGCATGGCTGGGTGTACGACATCGAGACCGGTTCGATCGACGCACTGGATGCCGGCAGCCGAAGCTTCGTGTCGCTGGTCGAGCATCCGGGCACTTGTGCCGTATCGGCCAAGGCGATCAAAGCCGCGTAATCAGAACCGCGGTCTGATCACGAAAGTGACCGCCCTTGCAGCGGTCACGGGTTCCGTCAGCTCAGCGTTTGACGCCCAGATCGACCTGGGTCATGCGGCTGCGAATGGTGAACACGCCATCACCCGAGAGAATCGCACTGCGCGCAAACAGGCGCCCGCTCTCCCAGTTCGAAAGCCCCAGTTCCGGCTTGTTCAACGCGTACTGGCCGTCGACCCATCGGGTAATGCCATTGCCGACAAAAGGCGCGTTGACCGCGTTATAGAAACGCTCCTGTGCCTCGGCACTTTCACTGATCAAGGACACGGTGAATTGCGGACTGTAGCGATTGAACAAGGCAATGGCGCTGTCCAGGTCGTCGACGATTTTCAGACTGACTTCCGGGGTTTCTTCCCATTCCCACTCACGGCCCAATTGATCTTCCGCCAATGGCTCGGCCTGCGCCTCGGTCTGATAGCCGTCGGCGCGGTACACCTCGACCGTTGCAGCCAGCCAGTCTTGCGGCAAATGCGACTCGCTGCCTTCGACGATGTGCAGCTTGCAGCCCTGCCCCCGTGCGGTGCCGGCCTGCTCGAGTGCATCGAGGAACAGCGGCACCAGTTCGGCGGCACGGTCGCGGTGAATCAGGCAGACGTTCAGGGTGTTGCAGACCTTGCGGTCCAGGGAGTTGCGCACCACGGCGGCAAAGCGCTGAGCATCGGCATCGGCGTTGGCGATCAGCCACGCACCACCGGTGCCGTGCAGGCTGACCGCCGTGCCGGCCTGCTGCGCGATGCTGCCCAGCTGGCTGACGGCGCGCCCCGAACCACGGGCCACCGCCAGTGACAGGCGCCGGTCAGCGAACATCGCCCAACCGGCGGCGTGGTTGACACTTTCCACCAGCGACACCGCACCGGCCGGCAAGCCGGCGTCGCTCAGCGCAGGGTTCAGTGCATGGGTGACGATCGCCTGGGCCGTACCCAACGCATCACTGCCGATGCGCAGCACGGCAGCGTTGCCGGTGCGTAATACACCAGCCGCATCGGCAAACACATTCGGCCGGCCTTCGAAGACAAATGCGACGATGCCCAGCGGCGAGACCACTTGTTCGACTTTCCAGCCATCATGCTCGACGCAACTGATCACCTTGCCACGGCTGGCCGCTGCATCACGCCAGGCGCGCAGGCCGGCGATCATGTCGCGACGCATGCGCTCATCGGCCAGCAAACGGGTGGTCGAGCGACCGCGCGCCTTGGCCCGTTCGATGTCGGCCAGGTTGGCGGCCTCGATCAAGGCCCAGCACTCCGGGGTTTCCAGGCGTTGGGCAAACAGATCGAAGAAGGCGCTGATCGCTTGATCGGACACCGCCGACAGCGCGGTAAACGCCGCTTCGGCGCGCTCGATCGCGACGCTGGCCGCTTGCTGGTCCGCCACGGGGATCAGCAGCAACTCGCCACTGACCTGCTCCACCAGCAGGTGGTCACCGGGCTGGAAGCGCTGCGCCAGTTCGGGGCTGACGACAGTGACGCGATTACCGGCGAAAGGGATGGGCGTGCCAGCGATTAGACGTTCGAGCGCAAGAGACATGAAGCGGTATCACCATGCTGTGGGCGGTTGGAAAATGTATAGCAATTTCCCTGTAGGAGCGAGCTTGCTCGCGATGGACTCCGGAACGCCGCGTTTATCCAGCAGGCACGCGTTTTCGTTAACGACCATCGCGAGCAAGCTCGCTCCTACAGGGGGACAGTGGTGGCCGGTTACGTATCTCATTGTATACAGCCCCGCCCCTGACACACCCCGCACTCAAAACCCCGCCACAACGACACACCGCAGATACACCCCATTGATGAAATACGCCTGTCGATTGGCCGCGCCGGTCAAACGCTCAACTCACCGGGCACGCCGTTGCCCCGCCTCCCTGACCTGAAAGAGATCAACATCCATGAGCACCTCCATTTCTTCGGCCGTCAAAGGCCTGCACCTGAACCTCGACCGTGCCGGCGACTGGGTTGCGCCTTTGGCGCTGCGGGTGTTCCTCGCCTGGGAGTTCTTCGAGTCAGGCCTTGAGAAATTCAACGGCCAGAACTGGTTCAACGATATCCAGGAGCGCTTCCCGTTTCCGTTCGACCACCTTCCAGCGACGCTGAACTGGGAACTGTCGATGTGGGCCGAACTGATCTTTTCCATGACCTTGCTGCTGGGCCTGGGCACGCGTTTTTCGGCGTTGAGCCTGATGGTGGTGACCCTCGTCGCAACCGCCGCCATCCATTGGCCCGCCGACTGGCACACCCTGAGCGAACTTGCCCAAGGGTATGCCATCAGCAACAAGGGGTACGGCAACTTCAAGCTGCCATTGATCTACCTGGTGGCCTTCACGCCGCTGGTGCTGTCGGGTGGCGGCAAGCTCAGTATCGATGCGCTGTTTACTCGTTTCTTCTGGCGTCGTTGAAACGAAACCTGCAACGCGGACAAACAAAAGGGGACTTCCATGAAGTCCCCTGTTTTTTTGCCTGTGTCCCGTCCTGAATAAGGTTTACACCTTCTGACCCATTCTCAGGAGGAAGTAATGAACACGGGTGAAAGGCGCAGTCAGCGCGACTACACGTTGACCTTTAAATTGTCGGTCGTCGATCAGGTCGA